>CALHDG010000196.1 GCA_938023075.1 uncultured Chitinophagales bacterium | reverse complement strand
GGTGTTACAGATTGTGATACACCTGTTGTAAGCAATGATTATGATGGCACACCACCGCCACCTTGTGGTGAAGTTGTGGTTAATTTTACAGTTACTTCCGGTGCAATGACTTCCACTTGCATGGCAACTGCAGCGGTTAATGATACTGATCCGCCAATGGTAACTTGCCCACCAGATGTAACCGGTTTAGATTGTAATACTGATTTTGCTGCTGACTATCCGGGAGCAACCGATATAGATGCATTTATAGGCTTAGGCGGAACAGCAACTGATAATTGTATTCCACCTTTAACTATTTCTTTTTCAGATGATGTGGACCCGGCAACCTTTAGTTTTTGTGATGCTGATGCTCCATTTGTTGTTACCAGAACTTATACCGTAGTAGATGAATGTATGAATGAGAGTACTTGTGTTCAAACCTTTACTTTCGATCCCGATATCACTCCACCCGAAATTGTTTGTCCTGATCCGGTAACAATTACATGTACAGATTCTTTCCCGGCGGGAGTAACAGATATTAATGCCTTTTTAGGCTTAGCAGGGGCATCGGCTATGGACGATTGTTCAGCTACTGAAGACTTGACAGTAGCATTTGTTGATGATATTCCCTTTGATGCTTGTGTAAGTGGACCAATTACAAGAACCTATACCATTGCAGATGAATGTGGTAATGAATCTGTTTGTACACAAATCATAACCGTTGAAGGTGATGAAACCCCACCTGTTTTAAGCGATATGCCTCCCGATGCAACACTAAACTGTACCGAGCCAATACCAGAAATAGCAACACTTACGGCAACAGATGATTGCGATGAAAGCCCATCTATTGCTTTTGAGGAGACAGATGATATGGGCGTTTGTCCTGACCCAAGAATTATAACAAGAACCTGGACTTCTGTTGATGCGTGTATGAATGAAACAGTTTACACACAAACAATTACGATTGAACCAGATACTGAAGACCCGGCTTTTGTAGAAGCTTTACCACCCGATGAAGCCTTTACCTGTGCAGATCCTATTCCACCGGCGGAAACCTTAACGGCTACGGATAATTGTGATAATCCAATTGAGGTAATTTTTGTTGAACAAGATGATATGTTGCTTTGTCCAGATACCAGAACAATTGTTCGAACCTGGACAGTTACCGATGCGTGTATGAATATGATTATGCATACCCAAACCATAACCATAGCACCAGATACCCAAGCTCCGGTGTTTGACCAACCAGAACCAGACGATATTACATTAGTCTGTGGAGATCCATTTCCCGCAGTACCAGATATTACGGCTACAGACGATTGTACCAATCCAATTGTAGTAGAATTAGTAGAAGAAACAGTTGGAACTTGTCCGGAACCAACGGTAACAACCCGTACTTGGACAGCAACGGATGATTGCGGTAATTCAGTATCTTTCGATCAGGTAATTACTTTGCCAGCCGATGGTACGCCTCCAACCTTAAGTGAAGAGCCTGTAGATATTACTTTAACTTGTGCAGATGCTATTCCTGCGCCACCTGATGTTACAGCAGATGATGATTGTACAACAGATATTCCGGTAGTTTTTGAAGAAGTAAATGATGGAGGAGTCTGTCCCGATCCAACTATCATAACAAGAACCTGGACAGCAGAAGATGCTTGTATGAATATGGTTACTTATACACAAACCATAACGATTGATCCAGACACCACCCCACCAACTTTAAGCGATATGCCGGCTGATGTCGATTTGGTCTGCGGCGATCCAATTCCTCCTGTGCCAGATATTACGGCAATGGATGATTGTACTGAACCAATAGTTGTGGTGTTTGAAGAAACCAATATGGGTACTTGCCCGGATCCAACCGTAATTATGCGTACCTGGACAGCCACCGATGATTGTGGTAATGAAACAACACATACGCAGATAATTAATATTCCACCAGATGATACCGCACCGGTTTTGAGTGATATGCCAGCTGATATTGATTTAATTTGTACAGATGCTATCCCACCTCCGGCAGCAGTTACGGCTACCGATGATTGTATTGATCCGATAGAAGTAGTTTTTGAGGAAGTGGATGATATGGGCGTATGTCCGGCACCGAGAATAATTACCAGAACTTGGACAGCCACCGATGCTTGTCTAAACGAGGTAACCTATACGCAAACCATCACGGTTGCGCCAGATACCACCCCTCCTACATTAAGCGATATGCCTGCCGATGAAAATTTAACTTGTGTAGATGCGATTCCGGCAGCACCAACTATCACAGCTACCGATGATTGTACCGACCCTCAAGTGGTTATATTAGATGAAGTAGATGATATGGGCGTTTGCCCTGACCCAAGAATTATAACACGCACTTGGACAGCAACCGATGATTGTGGTAATGAAACTACTTACACACAGACCATAACTATAGCACCAGATACCACGCCACCAACAATTACCTGCCCACCAGATGACCTCACCGTTTATTCTTTGGAAACCGATGTTCCGGCTCCGGCAGCAGATTTAGCTGAATTTATTGCACAGGGAGGAACAGCAACAGATGATTGTGGTATGATGACACTAACCGTAGAACCAGTTGTTACCCCATGCCCAGGCATGGCTAATCAGGGTATGGTTGTATATACGTATACTATAACGGATGAATGCGGTAATCCATCAACTTGCGATCAAACCTTTTTGTTCTCTTGTTGCGATGCAGCAGCAGGTATGTTAGCTCCAATTGAAAATGTTTGTTTGGGCGATGAAATAACAACAACAGTAGATGGTACGGAAGCACCTGCACCAGACTATGCATACGATTATGTGTTAACTGATGCAGCAGGTGTAATTATCGCGGGTCCGCAAGGTACCGGAACGTTTACACCAACTGCTCCGGGTGATTACTGTGTGCACGGTGTCAACTATCAAGTAGCAACAGGCGCACCCGATTATTCAAGTGGTGATATCAATACAGTGACACACCCAACAGATTGTATTGAGACAACCAATGTTTGTTTCACAGTAGGTGAAGCACCTATGGCAACCATTGAAGCTTGTCCAAACGGACCCGATCCAACAGATATTTTAGTTGGTTTAGAAGGAACTTACCCAATGGATATGATCGGCATCTTACCAGATATATATATATTCTGTGAACCAGGTTGTTTAAACGGTGTAGGCTCTGGAGGAACTGCTCCTTATACCTACGAATGGTTTGAATTAAGTGATGAATGCAGTTATGATTTTAGTGCTCCAATAGGTTCAACCCAAGATATGTCAGGTCTTGGAAAAGGAACTTATACGGTGGTAGTTACAGATGCCAATGGATGTACAGCTTCTTACGAAGCCAAAGTTTTTGTAGATACCCCACCAGAATTAACCGCATCAGAAGATGCATGCATTTGCCCGGGCGAGTGCTTTGATTTAGAAGGAACTTCAACAGTAGGTCCAGGTATTTGTTTAGAATATTGTGAAGGTGATTTACCAGTATGTCCTGTTGATGATAACACCATATTTACCGTTTGTTTCGATTTTACTTATCCTTGGATTTCTGATTTAAATTTAATTTTAGAAGCTCCGGATGGAACGCAAGTAGTCTTGGTTTCTTCCGCAGCTTTTCCTAATGCAGATGATGATGGAATGATGTGTTTCACCAATGATGCCAATGCTGGTAATGGAGTATTGCCTGGTGGTGCTTTAGATGCTTTAGATTGGAACAATTATCCATCTGGAACCGCAGATGCTGCCGGTCTTGGAATTGGAGTTTCAGGTAATTGGTTTCCAATGGGTGGCCAAGGTGCTTTTGGAGCATTTAATGGAATTGATATAAATAGCGGTACTTGGCAAGTAATTATTTTAGATGACTTGGCTGGTGAAGAAGGCTTCTTCAATAGCTTTACTTTAGATATTACAAACCCTGATTGTGGCTTAAGTGTAGCCGTTGATATTAATCAAGAGATTATAGACTTTGTACCAACCACCATAGAAACTGAACCCGTTGAATGCGAAGAATATGAAAACTGTACCGCAACTTACCAATGGACAGGCGACGATGGTTTTGATTCGGGTGTATTACCTTTAGGTGATGTTGATGTAGTTACTGAAACTTTCCCACCATTAAACGTATGCCCACCAGTTGGTTCAATTACAACCTATACGTTAACCGTAATGGATTGCTTCGGCTGTGTATCAACCGAAGAAGTAATAATTGAAGTACCGGAAGAAATTATGGCTGATGCCATATCACCAGCTTGTGAAGAATTAGACATTACATCAATTACTGGTGGTGTACCAGATTATACTATTACAATAGGCATACAACCTGGTGCTACAGATGCTTTATTTACTGCCGGTCCTTTTCCAGATGCTTCAACTTCACCAGAGTTTACTGGTTTAGTTGGCGGTGGATCATTTTATGTATTAATTACAGATGCCAAAGGTTGTACTTTCGATTTTGGCCCAATTGAGGTTGAACCTTGTGGCGACGTTTGTGAAGATTTTGAAGCAAACATTACTGGTTGTGGTAATTTCGTTGATAATTTTATAGTTGATGGTAACTATCCAGATGGAACTGTTGCACCACTTCCAGAAGTATTTGTCTACTGCGAGGGCGATCTTGGTTGTTTAGATGCAGTTCCGGTAGGTGGAACGGGACCTTATACTTATGAGTGGTTTGAGTTAACGGATAACTGCGATTACAACGATCCTGCTGTAGGTACAGATGCTAATTTAGATAACTTGCAAACTGGTACTTACCAAGTAGTAATTACAGATGCAAATGGTTGTGTAGCAATGTTCGAAGCAAAAATATTTATTGATGAAGATCCTACCATAAACTTAAATAACGGTGGCGATACCGAAATATGGATTTGTAAAGAAGGTGAATTTACCATCAATGCAGCTGCTTTACCGGGTCCTGATTTCTGTAAAGAATACTGTGGCGGTACTTTACCACAATGTCCTATTGATGCAGCTTCTATTATAACCGTTTGTATGGAATTCGATCATACTTTCATATCCGATTTAAGTTTTGAATTAGTAGCACCCGATGGTACGATTATTCCTTTAGTGATGGGGCAATGTTGTCCAAACGGTAGTAATGATGCTGATCAATTCTGTTTCACCAATGATACAAGTAGTGGCGCAGTTCCGTTAGATTGGAATACAACTGGTTCTGGAGGAACGGATTTGTTAGGTTTAGGAACCGGTATTTCAGGAACATGGTTGCCAGAAACTGGTGCTGGTGCTTTTGGTGGCTTAGTTGGTGTTGATGCTAATGCTGGTCCTTGGGCAATGATTGTAACTGATATTATTGGTGGCGATAGCGGAGAATTTAATTTCTTCGAAGTCACCATTACAGGCGGAACTTGCGAAACGGTATTTACTTCTCCAAATTTCGATGCACCAATTCCTGATAATAACGAATCGTTCACTTATGAAACGCCGGTATTAGAGTGTTTTGAAATAGAAAACATTATATCAGAATACGAATGGACTTGCAGCGACGGCACTGGAACAGGAGTTGTGCCATCTACCAATAACGAAATAGATGGAATGCCTTTTACCGGAACTGCACCAGGCACCTACACTTGTACTTTAGAAGTATGGGATTTATGGGGTTGTAGCACAACTGCAGATTTTATAATAAATGTACCAGAATGTGTGGAATTAACCGCTGAAAATACGTGTAATAGTGTAACTGTAAATGCAACCGGTGGTTATGCAGGACCAAATGGATCGGATTATACCTTTACCATAGATCCAGATCCAAATATGACAGGTGCAGTAAATGATCCAACTGCTGGTACTTTTGATGATTTACCTTGTGGTGATTATACAGTAACTGTAAATGACAATACACCTGTTCCACCGGCTGGCCAAACTTGGGCAGATGCTCCCGCAGATGGATCAGTAAACGGTCAAACCTGTTTTGATATTCCGGTTTCAGGTTACACTACTGTGTTGGGTTTACCAAATGGCGCAATATTAGATTTTGCGTGTATAGATGTAGTAGCTTATGATGTATCTGGTTTGAATGTAACCCTAACGTCACCTGCCGGTACAACCATTACTTTAATGGATCTGTTCGGTGGGCAATTCGGTCCCGATGCAGAACCTTGCTTCCAGGATAATCAACCTGGTATAGGTATTGGTACACCGCCGTTTGGTGGTGTCTTTAATCCCTTTGGAGGTGCTTTAAGCGATTTTGATGGCGAAGACCCGAATGGTAATTGGACACTTTGTGTAAGTGATGTATTCGGTTTTGGTGGAGTAATTTTAGAAGATTGGAGTTTAATATTTACTTCCGAACCTTGTTTGGCAACTATTGATATTAATATTCCTTGCGATCCAATTACGGCTGAGGCAATATCTGACCCTTGTGAAACATTGGATATTACTACCATTACAGGAGGAAATCCAGATTATACAATTACTATTGGTTTTATGATGGATGCAAGTGATGCATTAGCAACAGCAACGGTAACCGATGCGAGTGCTATGCCAGAATTTACAGACTTAGCTCCTGGCGATTACTATATTCAAATAGTAGATGCCGATGGTTGCGAAGTTATTATTGGTCCATTTACAGTAGAGCCTTGCGATGCAGATTGTGATTTAGAGGCTAATGTCGAACCTTGTCCAAATGGTCCTGCTCCAACCGATATTTTAGTGGGCTTAGAAGGTGTATATCCAGATGGAACTTTAGGCATCTTACCAGATATTTACATCTTCTGCGAACCAGGTTGTTTAAGTGGTGTCGGCACAGGTGGAACCATGCCTTATACCTACGAATGGTTTGAATTAAGTATGGAATGTGGGTATGATTTGAATGCACCAATTGCTACAACACAAGAAGTTTCCGGATTAATGACCGGAACTTATCAAGTAATAGTAACCGATGCAAATGGTTGTGAAGCTGTGTACGAAGTAAAAGTATTTATTGATACACCACCAACTATTACAGCCTCAAGCGATACGGATGTTTGTCCTAATGAAAGTATTGAATTATTAGGAGATTCTCAGCCGGGTCCTGGTATTTGTCTCGAATATTGTGCAGGTGAAATTCCACCTTGCGAAGTTACAGGAGATGCCATCATTACTATTTGTCCAACATTCGATGCCACTTGGATATCTGACTTTGGTTTTGATTTGGTTTTCTTCCCGAATGATGGGTCACCTCCAATCACTATAACCTTGTTATCACCTCGTGGTGCTAATGATGGATATCCAAATTCAGATGATGATGCAGCACAGTTTTGCTTTACCAATGATCCGAGTTTAGATAATGGAGCCGGCGGTCCTTTGATTGAGTTAGATTGGAACACTACTGCTAATGCCAATAACTTAGGTAATGGTGTTGCCGATTTACTGGGTTTGGGTGTAGGTTTATCAGGCAACTGGCTACCTGAAGGTAATGTTGGTGGCAATGATGTATTTGATGCCTTGGCAGGTTTAGATATTAATTCTGGTACTTTCCAGGTTTCATTGATTGATGATGTGCCAGGCGAAGGCGGAACTTATTATGGTTATACCATTATGATAACCGATGCAACAACAGGTTGTACTTTAGATGAAGAGATCATATTTGATCCACCATTAATTATAACGGAAGATGATGATAACAATGCCGGCGAACCAACTCCACCAATTGAATGTGATGAATATGAAAACTGTACGGCAACCTATCAATGGACGGGTGATGATGGTTTTGATTCGGGCATTCAAACTATTGCTAACCCAAGCAATATGTTAGAAATGTTACCTCCAACAACGGTTACACCTCCTCCAGGAACAACCACAACTTATACATTAACCGTTACAGATTGTTTTGGTTGTGTATCTACAGAAGAAATAATTATTACAGTAGGTGAAGCCTTAATGGCAACTGCCGAAGGAGGGGAGTGTACTTTAGATATTACAACATTAACTGGCGGAATACCAGATTATACCATTACCATAGGAATGGAGCCAGATGCAGGAGATGCCTTAGCAAGCGGTACTTTTACAGATGCTACTGCAATGCCAGAGTTTATGGATTTAGATACAGGTGACTATTACATTTCAATTACCGATGCCTCTGGCTGTGAAACCTTAATATTAGGTCCAATAACTGTTGAGCCTTGCGATGGTGGAATGATGTGTGATAACTTTATGGTTGATATTTACGGTTGCGGTATGCCAATAGATAGTTTTATAGTAGATGGCAATTATCCTGATGGTACTTTAGCACCTCTGCCAGAAGTATTTGTGTATTGCGAAGGCGATTTAGGTTGTTTAGATGCCTTAGCAACAGGAGGAACAGAACCTTATACTTACGAATGGTTTGAATTAACCGATAACTGCGATTATAACAATCCATCCATCGGTTCAGGCACCAATATTGATATGTTGGAAACTGGCACTTATCAGGTTGTTGTAACAGATGATGCCGGTTGTGTCGCAACTTTTGAAGCTAAAATATTTATAGATGAAGATCCTACCATCAATTTAAACAATGGTGGGGATACCGAAATTTGGGTTTGTAATGATGGAGAATTCAATATAAATGCCAATGCTTTACCAGGTCCTGATTTCTGTAAAGAATATTGTGGTGGAACATTGCCGCAATGTCCGATTGATGCAGCTTCAATAATTACAGTTTGTATGGAATTTGATCATACTTTTATATCAGATTTAAGTTTTGATTTAGTTGCACCCGATGGTACTGTTATTCCTTTAGTAGGCGGTGACTGTTGTCCAAATGGTAGTAATGATGCAGAACAATTCTGTTTTACGAATGATACCAGCGGTGGTGCAGTAGCTTTAGATTGGGCTACTACCGGTTCAGGTAATACTGATTTATTAGGTTTAGGAGTAGGTATTTCTGGTACGTGGCTACCTGAAGGAGGCGTTGGAGCTTTTGGCAGCTTAGTTGGTGTCGATGCCAATGCAGGTCCTTGGGCTATGATTGTTACCGACATTGTTGGTGGTGATAGCGGAACCTTCAATTTCTTTGAAGTTACTATTACAGGTGGAACTTGCGAAACCGTATTTACTTCACCTAATTTTGATGCAGATATTCCAGATAATCAACAATCTTTCACCTACGAAACACCTGTATTAGAGTGTTTTGAAATAGATAACATCATATCAGAATATGAATGGACTTGTAGCGATGGAAGCGGTACAGGTGTTGTACCTTCAACAAACGATCAAATTGAGAGTTTCCCATTTATGGCAACTGCCGGTCCAGGTCAATATACTTGTACTTTAGAGGTTTGGGATTTTTGGGGTTGTAGTACAACTGCCGATTTTATAGTAAATGTACCAGAATTAGTTGATCTAACAGCTGATGTAACTTGTAATAGCGCAACAATTAATGCAACAGGTGGATATGCAGGTGTTAACGGAGTTGATTTTACTTTTACTATTGATCCGGATACAAATATGGTAGGAGCGCTTAACGATCCGGCAGCCGGCTTGTTCGATAACTTACCATGTGGTACATACACTGTAACGGTTAATGATAATACGCCAACTCCACCAGGTGGGCAAGAATGGTTTGGTACTCCAACAGATGGTTCTGTTGCTGGACAAACTTGTTTTGATATTCCGGTTTCTGGCTATCAATCCGTATTAGGTCCTCCTAATGGTTCTATATTAGATTTTGCTTGTATTGATTTGATGGCAGCTTCAGGAGTTGATTTCTTTAATGCTACCTTAACTTCTCCGGCAGGCACCTCAGTTACCTTAATGGATTTATTTGGAGGGCAAACCGGAGCGGACGCAGAACCTTGCTTCCAGGATGGGCAACCGGGTATTGGTATAGGAACACCTCCTTTTGGTGGAACGTTTAGTCCAAATAGTGGAGCATTGGCCGATTTTAATGGAGAAGATCCTAATGGTACATGGACGTTATGTGTTACAGATGCCTTTGGTTCAGGTGATGGTGTATTAGAAGATTGGTCTTTAATATTTACATCAGAACCTTGTTTAGCAACAATTGATATAGATATTCCTTGCGATCCAATAGTTGCAGATGTAGTTTCAGATAATTGTGGCGAATTAGACATCACTTCAATTACAGGTGGCGCACCCGATTATGCAGTAACGGTAGGTATGATGCCTGATGCCAGTGATGCGATTGCAACAGGTATTTTCCCTGATGCAACTACCATGCCTGAATTTAGTGGATTAGACGCAGGAGATTATTATGTAGAAATTTTAGATGGTGCAGGATGTTTTGGCGTAGTACTCGGACCAATAACAGTTGAGCCATGTGACAGCATTGATGTTTTTGATTTAGCTTTAATTAAAGAATTAACCAGCGCAGGTCCATTTAGCCCGGGCGATGATGTTACCTTCACGATAACGGTTACTAATCAGGGAACAGTAGATGCCACTTCTTTTGAATTGACAGACTACATTCCTGCAGGTATGACCTTAAGCACCAACGATACCAATGGTTGGGCAGGTCCACCAACTGGTCCGGTAACCGTAATGGGTGGAGCTTTGGCAGCCGGTGGAACCATAACAATAGATATAGTATTAACCATTGATCCATCATTTACTGGAACAACATTAGTCAACTATGCAGAAATTAGCGATGATGACAATGCGCAAGGTTTAGATGATATAGATAGTACACCAGATGGAGACAATACCAATGATGCAGATGGCGATCCAAACTCACCAGCCGACAATACAACCGGTGGTGACGGAACTGGTACTCCGGGTGGTGGCGATCCGGCAACCGATGAAGATGATCACGATCCGGCATTAATTGATGTTGACAATCCTGAAGCTTGTGATTTAGCAAATGTAAGCATAGATTTTACAGAATCAACTTTATGCGCACCAGAAGGGGATGGAACCATAACGGTATCAACAACCATCCAGCCAAGTCCGGTAACATTTACGTTAAATGATGGACAGATAATAACCGATGCCGGTACATTTAGTGATTTACCCGCAGGTATGTATACCATTGAAATTATGGCTGGTGACAGTTGTTCATTAACAGCAGGTCCGTTTGAAATTATGGAACCGATGAACTGTGACAGTATTTTATGTTCGATAATTCCTGCATTATCTGCAAACCCTGTTTGTGATGATGGCGGTACACCAGATGATCCAAGCGATGACATGTTTACATTTGATGTTATGGTGGATGGCAACAATCCGGCAGCAGGCGCAACCAATACTTTTGGTGATGATGATGGAAACAGCGGTGTCACATATGGAACTTTGCTAAGCTATGGTCCATATTCAGCACCGGCAGGTAGCGTAACCATTACTTATACGGATGCAGATGATCCAACTTGTACTGCTACCATAACAGTTGAACCACCAGCAGGTTGCGGTGATGACGGTGGCGGTGATCCTGATGAATGTGAAAATCCACCAATAACTTTTTATCCTGATTGCGATAGAGAAGAGACTGATGATCAAGAGTATGAGTTATGCTTCACATTCGATCAAAGCGAAGCGTATGGAGACTTTGGCTCTTTTGATTTATATATTGATTCTGTCTTTATAAATACATACTATCACAGTGCTTACGATGATTCTTTAAGCATGGGAGAAATATGTTTCGAGATTCCTCGTGAAGACTATCCGGGCGAAGCATTCGATTTAGAACAATTAGATGTTTGTATAGTGGGTTCTGCAATTCCTGCTTGTCCTCAAATTTACGGTATCTTGCAAAATCCTTGTGATACCACATATATGGATATGGATTCGATCGTAGTAAGCCCCGATGGACAAAATGAATACGTGATTATAGTTAATGGACCTGATACATTAGAAGTGAGTAACATAATAGTTGACACTCAAACAGGAGATGATTATGATGATTTCATTTCAACAGACTCGCTTAATTGGACTTGCTCTTGTTGTCAATATATTGATGAAAGCGCATCTGTACCACCGGGCGGTGTAATTATCGTTACATCTGAATTGAATGATGCTTATTATGACTTTGAAAGTTTATGTCCTGGAAATGTTTACGTTATTCAAGATGAAACTACGGATACTACAGAGCATTTTGATAACACAGGTTTTAATACAACAGAACTTATTATTAACGGAACTCCAACTTGTGATTCAACTTGGGTATTTGTAGATTCAATTTCTAATAACTTAGCTGGAGAATATATTGAGTTTGGAGTGTTAGGTAATATTGGTATAAATTCAATGCAAGACTGCCAGGTACAAGACATAAGTTTACCATCAGAGGTTCCTTGTGGTCCGTGCGACACTTTCCAGGAAACGTTGCATAAAGATTTAGTTATCTCAACAAACTGCATTGGTGTTGATAATGAATATGAAATATGTATTGGAATTGAAGACACATCAATATCAGATATAAACTCAGTGAGCGGAGCAACGGGATACTTTAATTCATTCAATCTTTATGTTGATTCCATGTATATACATACGTATTATGGAGATGATTATAATGATGCCATTGCTTCTGGTGAGCTATGTTTTACAATTCCAGAAGAAGATTATGTGGGAGATGCTACCGATGAAGAAGAAAATATTCCGGTTTACATTGTAGGTTCAGAAATTCCAGCTTGTCCTCAAATTTATGGCATCTTACAAAATGCTTGTGATACAACTTTTACTCAGCTTGATTCTTTGATGGTAGGGATGGCAATGGATAGCTTAGTTATAGATACAACTTATACAATAAGTCCGGAAGGTCAAAATGAATACGTGGTGTTAATAAATGGACCAGATACTTTAGAGGTAAGCAGTATAGAAATTGATACTCCAACAGGCGATGATTATAATGATTTCAATTCAGTAACTCCACCGGCTAATTGGACATGTTCTTGTTGTCAGTATTTAGACGAAGCTGGCATCATACCTCCAGGAGGCATAGTTATCGTAACTTCCGAATTAAATGATGCTTATTACGATTTCGATTATTTATGTCCTAATAATGTGTATGTTATCCAGGATGAGACTACCGATAATATGGAGCATTTCGACAACAACAGTCAAAATTCAACAGATTTAATTATCAGCGGCACAGTGCATTGTGACGGTACAACAACTTATATCAATAGTGAATTGGGTGTTGAAGAAGGGGAGTACACTCAATTTGGAGCATTGAACAATATGATGGATTCAACATCTTATAACTATGTTCAAGAATGTCAAATACAAATCATTGACTTGCAGTCAGAATTGTTTTGCGGACCGGATAGTACTTATAATGAAGTCTTATGTCTGTGTCCTGAAGTTGTAGTAGTTGATACAACTAATACCATTTGCACAGATGGTTTAGCCAATGAGTTAACCGATTGGCAAACTGCCTTAACCGATGCCAATTCATTAGATACCATTCAACAAGATCCTTATCAATGGGGAACCATTCATTATTCATCAACACAAGATGATATGAGTGGAACTTGGTTACCTGATGGAGATGTTTCGGGTATTACCGGAGTTCATAGTGGAGCAGATATTTGTGCCGCTGAACAACAAATTGTATACTCCTATTTACAATGTGATAGAGGTACCGATGATGCAACAGATGATACATACACAGCTATAGGAACTTTCACATTGGATGTTTATCCTTCTGTAGAAGATGCAGTAACTATAGTTGATGATGGTGGCTGTTGCCCAAGTATTGCAGTTACTTGTCCAACTTATGTAGTGGATAATAGTTATGATGCTAATGGTGCAACACCGGATTGCTCCGCTGAAACTGCGACAGGAAATATTACATTTACAATTACTTCTACGGTTGATCCAAGCTTAGGAATAGATGCAGCTTGTTTAACTTATGAAGTGACCAGTGCTTATGATTGTTCAGATATTGATCCAACAGCTTGTGATTTAGCGAATGTAACTATTGACTCAACCGATTCAGTAGAATGTGCACCAGAAGGCGACGGCAGTATTACGGTATCGACCACTATAGCACCAGGTCCGGTAACCTTCACTTTAAGCGATGGACAGACCTTAACAGA
>CALHDG010000195.1 GCA_938023075.1 uncultured Chitinophagales bacterium | reverse complement strand
CTAATGGTTTGCATTTCTTTAATGGAACGGAAATTTTTTACACTAAATTCAACTATCATTTTGATGAAATTTGCAGTTTATTCTCAAATTTACGAAAAAAAAAGTTCAATTTGATGGTTTTATTGACAAATTTGAAAAGTTATTTCTACTTACATACTTGTTAAAAAATATAGTATCTTACCTTGAAGTTAATACATAAAAAATATCAGATGAATATTGTAATAAGCATACTATCTATATCCATGTTGTTTTGCTCTACCAATTCAATGGAGAAAACCAAAATTTATTTAATACCCGGGCAAGGTTCGGATGAAAGGGTTTACCACAAAATAGACTTTCCTGGCAACTACGAAGTTGTACATATTAAATATGAAATGCCCAATGAAAATGAAAACATGCCGACTTATGCGCAACGGCTTGCACTGCAAATTAAAGAAGAGGATGGTTTTATACTCATCGGTGTTTCTTTGGGTGGAATGCTTGCTTCCGAAATTGCAGAGATTACCAATCCCAAACAGGTAATTATTATTTCGAGTGCGAAAAACTCAAATGAATTGCCGAATCGTTATAATTTTCAAAAGAAAATACCGGTATATAAAATGGTGGGTCCTAAACTATCAAAAGCAGGAGCCAAAATTTTGCAACCTATCGTGGAGCCGGTTAGAAGAAAAGAAAAGGAAACCTTTAAAGCCATGTTAAATTCAAAAGACCCGGTGTTTTTGGAACGCACCATAAGTATGATTATCAATTGGGAGCGAACAAGTAATAGCAAAAGCATCATCCACATTCACGGCAATAAAGACCATACTATACCGATTAAAAATGTGGAATATGATTATCTTGTACAAGATGGGTCGCATATGATGACGCTTACTAAGAGCGATGTGATAAATGAACTTTTAGGTGTGATACTGAGCGATTAGGGAGTCAAATTATCCAATCCAAAATTAATATTACTTGAACTATATTCAGTTTTAAATGACTGGATGAAAAGTAAAATAAAGTTGTACCAATCATTTTATGCCGATAAAGAACAACTGAAGTTGTTTTTAAAAGACGAAGTGCATATATAATAGAGATACTTACATCATTGCAACTAATTTTTCATCTTTTCCATCATTATATAAAAACAAAATATTTACCTAAACCATATTTTCAAACAAATCAACCATTATAGATGATGAACGATGTACACTTTTCAAACCTCAAAAATCTTATAAAAACAACTTTGCTTGGCACTTTATTATTGATTGCACATGATATGTTTGCCCAAAACTCTTGTCTGCTAAACAAAGATGCAGGCATCAATGCAAATCTCTCTTCCTTGGATGCGCAGTACAACCAACCAAGTCCGTATAGCTACGGAGAAATGATTGCCGTTAACGATGGAGGGAACCGGTTTTACGATTATACCTCCAGTTATGCCAACCCAACTGGGTTGCCCAATATTATGTTAGAGATTACTGATGTGGTGCGCTATTTTGTACAAATGCAGGAAGACTTTGCCGTAACGCCTGATGTGTCGCAAGTACCGGCGGTTACCAATGGCAACCCTATTTCAATGACGGCAAATAACGTTGGTGGGCAATATTTTGTGAATAACAAAGCAACTTTGCAAGGCTTAAAAGATCAAGGCTTTATAGTACACGCGTGTTTTGCGGCACTTTCACCAACGGATGGCACCTATGCAACTACAAGACCTTTTCCAGAGCAATGGTATTTTGTTAATGAATGGACCAATAATCCGGGCATTAATTATGAGGGCGTAAAGTTGAGTGTAAAAAATTATACTACGGCATTTATTAATACAATGAGTCCGCCAGATTGTACCGGCAACAATTGTATAGTAGATGTGTTTGAAATGGGTAACGAACCTTGGGGATATCCCGATCCGAAAATTTACCACGCCATTATTACCGGTGCTTGGGAAGCCTTTAATGAGGTGTATGGTGCGCCCGCAAATTGGAAAATGAAATTTGTTGCACCTTCCTTCCAGGCATTTAGAGCAAACATTTTAACTTGTGACAATCCAACCGAAATCAATGCCATCAATTTACAAACTCAACCTAATTATCAAATCTGTCAGTACGATGAAATAGGTGCCTTTTTAGATTTACCTTGTTCGGTAATGGATGACATTTCGGCAATCAACATTCATCCTTATGGTTTTCAAAATGGCAATATCTTTACCTTTAAAACCGAACCGGAACATCCTGAATCGGAATTTAATCAAATTAAAAATACGGTAATTTGGAGAGATGCCAATTTCCCCAACCGGGATATGAAAATTTATTCTACTGAATTTGGTTGGAGCTCTCAACCAGAAGCAAACAATGGAAATGGCGAACAAGGGCAAGCAGCAAACTTGCTTAGAGGGATATTAATTCAAAGCCGTTATCACATAGCCCGTACATACATTTACAATGCTTACGAAGATGGCAATATATTGTACAACTGGCATGCTCTATATGAAACGGGCGACAGTAACGGCATTGGCTACAACAATTCATTAGGTGGACGCAAAAAACCTGCTTTTTTCGCAGTAAAAGATTTTAAAGAACAATTTGGCAACAAAGTTTTTTACCAAACTGTACAAGAAGATCGAAATGGTGTTTATGCCTACATCTTAACCAATCCGGATGGTAGCGATCCATACCTCGTTTTTTGGACTCCACAAGAAACTCACGACTACAACATTAATGATCTTAGTAATCCGGTAATGGTTAACTGGAGTAATGTGTTCCCAAACTTAGGCTTGGAATCTACAACCGCTACTACTTTTGCGCTTGATGAAAATTCAACGAACATTACTTTTACTGCAAGTAATGAACAGCCTGTTGCCGGTTCAGCAAATATTATTGCCAAAAGAATGCCGGCTTATATAAAATTAGTGCCGGTTGATAATGTAGGTTGTAACTCAAGCAATACTACCAGCATAAAAACAGGTTGCGGTTTAATGGTTGAAGTTGATGGTTTAAATGTCAATTTTGTTTCCACTACACAAACGACCAATCTAATTATAAGAGTAAGAAATACAACCTGGGATGTGCGAAGAAATTTATGTAACGATTATAAAAACAATGAAGAATGCGGTACGAATTCAAGCGTTAGGATGCCTTCAACGGGTCCTTATATTGTAGATTTAGTAATACAAAATCCACAACCACCCTTTAATGATACTTTCTGTACTTTTGAAATATTGGTAGGTGATTCGGTTATTGAAACGGTAGATAATGACAATGATGGCTATTGCAATGATATCGATTGTGATGATAACAATCCTAGTATTGGACCAATGCAGATACCAGGGACAACTTGCGATGATGGCAATGCCAATACTGTAAACGATCAAATTCAAAATGATGGATGTACTTGCGCCGGCATCATAAGCAATACCGTTACTGGTTGTGATGTTACCGTAGAGATAGAAGGATTAAAGGTTAATTTTGTTTCAACTACAACTGGTGCTAAAAAATTAATTATTAAGGTAAGAACGGATGACTGGCAATTTGCCGTAGATATGTGTAATGATTATAACGCTGGCAATGAGTGTACTACCAATTCTACTATTTTATTACCAGGACCAGACGAGTACCTTGTAGACATACAAAGAGAAGGCACGAATCAACCTTGCCTTTTTTCAATAAATATAATAGAAAACTGGACTGGCGCATGTGTGCCTGAGTTAAATTTGAATGGTGTGCAGGATATTCCTACAATATTCAGAGCAAACTCTATGGTAATATCAACAGCAGAAGTTGATGCCAATGTGAGCTACCGTGCAAACGACTTCATTCAATTGAATACTGGTTTTAAAACAATACCAGGCAACAACTTTAAGATTACCGTTAATGGATGCGAGTAACTTCTATAACTGTCTTACAAAAATTACCCACGTACAACCAGAGTCATTAATCCAAATCCGGTTGTAGAGGTTGTGCTATTTTGCAGTGCAGATATTTATTCATTAAGTTTTTAAGTTAAATCATTATCACGATTCCATGGCATTCCCCGCGTCATCTAAAGCTAAGTATGGGTTAAAGGCAATCTCCCAAAGGTGACCATCGGGGTCGGCGATGTAACTACTGTATCCACCCCAAAAAACTTCTTCGGGTTGCTTAACAATCGTTACGCCTTTATTTTCGAGGCTTTGAATTAAGCTGTCTACCTCCTCTTTTGTTCTTGTGTTAAAAGCCAAAGTGAAACCTTTAAAACCATTGCTCTCCGCAGGCATTTGAGCATCTTCTGCTAACTTCTCTTGCGGATATAAGGATAACAACATGCCATTTAACTGAAAAAAGGTAATATTCTCATTGCTGGATTTCATTTTTTTCCATCCAAATTGTTGTTCATAAAAAGTAGTCGCTACTTTTAAATTGCTTACACCAAGTGTTATTATAGTTAATCGTTGTTCCATATCATCATATTTTTTTTGTATTAGAATTTAGGGATTTCTATTGTTGAAATTCAACGAGCATTAGTTTGTTTTGGTGAAGCATTAAATCTTAAAACCGTTTTTAATTTTTCAGGTGGCACTCTTCTAAAATCCGACAAATAGATTTCGTGGTGTATTTTCGATTCTTTTCTATAATGTTGCTCTTCGGCAAAAGCTTCCATTATTTTAAAACTTGCCGGTTCATCATCATAACTACCAATGTGCAGCATTTGTATACATAAGCCTTCTTTAATTTTCCGAAAACGAGCTTTATCTAATAGCTCGTTTGGCTTCTTTTGTTTAGTTAAAGCCAACATTTCATTATAGAATTGTTTAGTCACAAAGTCCGGTTGCCTAATCATTAACCTAAACACTAAATCATTTTTGTTAAGGGTTCCGGTATAATTTTGTTTCGCAGCTTCATTAATATCCCAAACTCCTTCTAAAGGATAAACGGTATAGTCTGCATATCCCTCAGGTTTTGAGGCAGCATTTTTGAGCGTCATTTTAATTGCATAAGAAAGGGTATATAAAACTTGAATGTATTCGGCAAAAAAGTCATCGTTCGGATTGCCCGCACCTTTTATCGTAATAAATTGATACGAAGGAACATCAATAATTGCCGGTTTGTTTTTGGGTAGATAAACATCCTTTTCTTTTTTTCGCCATTCGTGTTTCATATAATTTGTATATTTTTATCGTTCTTTTTGTTTGGATAAAAATGTAATTTACCAAAAAAATGGGGACATCATATGAATGATATAAAAAAACCAATGGTCGCATGCCAAATGATGATTAGAAAACCGGTTTCTATGGTATTTGAAGCTTTTGTTAACCCGAACATAACCACTAAATTTTGGTTCACCAAATCGAGTGGAAAACTTGAAAAAGGCAAAACAGTTACTTGGGAATGGGAAATGTACGGCGCAGGAGCCGACGTAACTGTAATTGAAATATATCCGATCAAAAAATAACGATTGAATGGGGCAATCCGAAAACAACAGTAGATTTTGAATTTACAGCCTTAACTGAAAATACAACCTACCTAATAATAAAAAATTATGGGTTCAGCCAAAATGGAGATGATTTAATTGAAGCCATTAAAGACAACACCGGTGGCTTTACCACAGTATTAGACGGATTAAAAGCGTACCTTGAACACGGAATTCAGCTAAATTTGGTAGCAGATAAATTTCCGCAAATCAAACAAAAATGATTATACAAACTAGTGCACTATGAACTAAATAAACTGGTGTAATTTCATTAGCTAAAGTTGTATTCGATTTATTGCATTCGAGTACTGCAGGTGCTACATTTCGGTAGTAAATCAATTTATTTTAAATAATAAAGCTCCGTAGGAGTGACACACTCATTAACTTTTGGGCTGTATCGCTCCTACGGTGGTTCACTAATTTTTTATATTTTATGCTACCGAGATGTTTTCCCGAATGGATTAGCTTTGTTCAAAAAATTTATTATGAGTGTTATAGAATTAAACTTAGTTCTTAATTCACAAGCAACTCATCAAAGAAAAATATAAAACTTAATTTGATGATTTGACCGAAGACTAACTGTATGAAATTGAAAAACGCTATCTATATAAAATAGTTGAATAAAATTTTGTGGAGTAGTAAGTTTGAAAGTTAAATATCCATAATTTCCAACTAATTTATTCGGCATTTAAAAACTGTCAGTAAAACTTAGCAAGCAATTCTTTAAATTTGCAGCATGTTTGAATTAGAATCGTCTAGTTGGCTTTGGGGTTTACTTTGGTTACCCGTTTTAATATTGGCGTATTGGTTATTTTTGCAATGGCGACAAGCAGCTATTAAACGTTTCGGCGAGTGGAACTTAGTTGAAAAATTGATGGATGGTTTTTCCGCTAAACGGCAACACCTCAAATTTTTGTTGTGGTTGTTAACCATCACTTTTATCATTTTGGGCTTAACCAATCCGCAGTTAGGTACGCGCTTAGAAAAAGTGAAACGGCAAGGCGTAGATGTAGTCATCGCCTTAGATGTTTCAAAAAGTATGTTGGCACAAGATATTACCCCCAACCGTTTGGAGCGTTCTAAACAATTCATCTCGAAACTATTAAGCCGGATGGCAGATGACCGGATTGCCCTCATTATTTTTGCCGGTAACGCTTATATGCAGATGCCGTTAACCATTGATTATTCAGCAGCCAAATTATTTTTAAATACCATTAGTACCGAAATTGTACCTACACAAGGCACCGCCATTGGAGAAGCGATTGATTTGGCAAGCCAAGCCTTCGACTCTGAAGAAGATAAATTTAAAACTTTAATTATTATTACCGACGGCGAAAACCACGAAAAAGGTGCCATTACGGCTGCTGAAGACGCCCGAGAAATGGGCGTGTTAACCTATACCGTTGGCGTGGGCAGTAAAGACGGTGGACCAATACCCATTTTTAGAGGTAAAAGAATTACCGATTACGTAAGAGATAAATCAGGCGGCACAGTGGTTTCTAAACTAAATGTTGATATGCTTAAAGATGTAGCCAAAGCCGGTAACGGACAGTTTTTTCAACTGACTAATGGCACCCGTGAAATTGACAATATTCTCGATGAACTTTCGGGCATGGAAAAAAAGGAATTTGAAGATCGTGTTTTCACCGATTTTGAAGATCAGTTTCAATGGTTATTGGGTCCGGCATTGTTACTGTTAATAGCCAACCTCGTTTTTTCAGAAAGGAGAAAGCCCAAAGCAGTTAGTTAAAGGTGACATCTTTTAAAAAAGGTGTCAACTTTACATATTAACCTGTTGGCTATATATTAGGAATGTTTTTAAAGCGTGATGATGTTGGAAGTTTAGCCCCGATAGGGATGTTTGAGTGGTTATGCTGCCTGAAGCGTTTGCCCTTATGCGGTGGCGCAGCATTTGAACGGATAGCGGGGAGCCCCTTTCTACGTGGTTTCCACCGTTTCGCTTCTAAAAAATAATATAACAATTTATATATACGTGAGGTAAATATTATAGAAAATTCAAAACACCAAAAACTCACCCGGCAAAGGAATACTTACCTGTTCTTCCAAATTGAGTTCCGTTAATTTAGCGTTTATTTTATTGATGGACCGTTGACTAAATGGTTTGGTTTTCAAAAGTTTGTGCCGGAAAAAATTCTCCCAATGAACAATAACGTAGTGATCTGCTTTTAACCAATTAATAGCTGCAAAAGTACGGTGTACATTTGCAGGAACAATAGCCACATCAATCGCTTTTTCAGTTAAGATGTCTACCGGCACCATACCTCGCGGCGGCTTACCCGAAGAGGTTTGTATAAATACCCGCTTGTCAATTTCTTGGTTTTCCGAATGTAGAAAATCAACCAAAAAAGTATAGGTTTCTCCTTCCTTCCATTTATTGGCTTTTTCTGGAATTTCATCTAATGGTTGTTTTATCTTACCCATACCAAATTTAATAATACGAGCAATTTGTGGAGGATGATGTCCGGTAAACACCATTACCCGAAGCGTAGAATCACGGTTAAAAATCCAAGTTCCTCTATTATGATAATCACCTTTTAATTGATTGGCTACTACAAATTGTTGAGGCAAGCTAACAGGAGTCATTAAGTGTTCAGCCGTTTGGCAACCGACAATCTTGCCTTCTGCCGGTAAAAATTGGCTGGCTAAATAAGGTAAATCTAATAAATGATCGTAATGTGCATGACCAATTAAGGTCAATTCTACTTCTTGTAATGGCGGATTCAATAAGTTGATCAAAGCTGTATCGGTGGTAACTTTTCCAAAGGCTACTTCTTGCAAACTTGGGGTGCTAAAGCAAGGATCTGTAAAAACTGCTTTGCCATTATAGCTAATTAACACGCTACCTATTCCAAAATACTGAATACTCAATTCGTTTTCGGCAACCGGCTTTAGCCCTTTATAAAAGGTGGAGGCATCTAAGGTTTGAAAGGGAATTGTATTACTGCAAGCCCAAATAAAACAGCACCATAGTAAACTGCAAAAACCAACTATCAGTTTGTAGTTGATTAACGAAGCGCCATAACCTTTTTGCTGTTCGGTTGGTTTTAAAGTGCCCACTGTAAAAATTTTAAAACGCTAAAAACCCATCAATTTGTTGCTCAATCAATTCAATCACCGAACTGTTTAGTACACCGGCATCATTTATTAAGTCGCCAATTGAAGAAATAGGTAGTTTGTTGATAAAAGTTGTTACTTTAATATGCGCCATAATATTGGTTAGATGGTCCATACCCCTTAAATTACCGGCTCTGCCAGAGGAAACCCCGGTTAAGCAAGCTTTTTTGTTATGAAAACCCGGTTTCACTTCACAAGCATCAATAAATAGTTTTAAAAAACCGGGTATACTACCGTTATATTCCGGACTAACGATAATAAATTTATCTGCCGGTGTAATGTAGTTATCTTGTATGCCTTTAAAACCACCCAACCGTTCGGCATACATGCGTTCGTGCAAAAAAGAAACGGGTACTTGGGTCAATTTTAAATATTTATGATGCACTTGTTTACTACTTAAAATAGAGTTGTACACATCGGCAACTAATTCGGTTTTGCTATTGGGGCGGTTGGTACCCGAAATTATGGTTATCATATATTTTGTTTAAATTTTATTTAGTGCTATTTGATATTTTCTGTGCGTTCTATGTATATTTTGTTGGTTATTGATGAATTTGCTTTATTAATTAATTTCAGATTTTATTCGCCGAAACAAATGTATGAAAGCGGATAAACTTTTTAAATGCTTAGGTGAATTATTTGTTCTTTTTACTAATTCTCGAAAATAGTATTCTTCAATTACTTCTTTGGGTCTTGACTTTCTATATCTGATGTTGTACTCTTTAAGCATCTCTCTTAAATAAGCTTCATGAAAATGAGCAGTTCTGTAAAATTCGGAGAGTTTTTCCATTAATTCTGGATCATTAATTTCTACATTATAATGGGCTGAGTATATTCTAAAGATTTCACCTTGTGGGTTTCTCTTATAAACTTTTGGATTTCCTAAGAACCAAGTTTCCATGCATTTGTTTTGTACTATAATTTCTAACTTGCAGTTTTCATTTAGTTTGATGTTGGCATTTTCAATATGTTCTTGTACTTTATTTTTTCTTCGTTCAACAGGCAGTTCTTCTGCATCTAAAGCAATTATTAAATAGTTATATTTATTTACGGAATTAATATCTTTAATGGCATTTATGGTATGATTATAAATTGAAGGTATGCCTTGTCCACTAAATATATAATACGAATTACTTTCTACCGAACTAAAACTACTAACTCTGCTTAACTCAGGAATAATGTAAGAAATCCATTTAGGATAAACCTGCAACTCCGTTTCTTCGCCTTCAACCAGTAGATATATATTCATCTATGCAAAGCTTTCAATACCACTTTTATATTGAGGCAAATTTATAAGACTCATAAACCGTTCGTGGTTTGATTCACCTAACTCAAATGCTTTAGCATCAAATGCAGTAATTTTTCCTCCTTTTCTGGTTACTATTTTCCAAAATTCATAAGGTATTTTATTGATGATGTATGGATGATGGCTGGTCGCAATAAATTGCAATTTAGTATTTTCAAATATTAAATCTTCTGTTAACACATTAATACAATTTACGCCTAAACTGTTTTCAAATTCATCAATTAAAACTACAGTACCTTCACTAAGTAAGTACATTTCGCTAATGTGTAAAAATGTTCTAAACATTCCCAAAGACATTCTATCTTGATCAATCCATTGGTCAACTCCTTTTTCTTTAAATTTAATAATAGAAATATCCTCATTGAAAATAGTAGCTTCACTTATTACTTTTTCAACTTGAGGAAAAACATCTTTATAACTTTCGACAATCTCGATAAAATAGTTTGGCTGATTTTCATAGAGGCAAGATAGTTTTTGGCGAATGTTTAAATCACTATTTTTTATTTCATCAATGGATTTGTACTTTGATTTTAACTCCTTGTTAACAAGAAATCTGTAATCTATAGAACCTTCACTTTCTTTCTTGGTATGATCTCTAAACACAATTTTTTTAAA
>CALHDG010000194.1 GCA_938023075.1 uncultured Chitinophagales bacterium | reverse complement strand
CATTCATTTGTAAAAGTAGGATAAAAAGCCAACATAAACAGCTATTCTTAAATTAGAATCTTTCCAAATTTTGCACTCTGCCGTTTTTGTAAGTGATGGCTTTTATTTTTGTACCGGTACTATCAAAAACTTCAATTAATCCTTCCTCCCAATCGTTTTTATAGGTGGCTTCTTCTTCCAACACGCCATTAGAGTGATATACCTTCCAAACGCCTTCTCTATTTTCATTTTCGTACCTGCCTTCGGCTTTTAACTGTCCGTTTTCGTGCCAGGCTTGGTAAGGTCCATCTTCTACATTGTTCGAAAAATGAACGGCTTCTTTCAATTGCCCACTAGCGTAATAATATTTCCACAGCTCGTTCATCGCACCATTTATGTATTGCCCCTCTTGTTTAATTTGTCCATTCGGAAAGTACGATGTGTATGGTCCTTCAAACTCATTATCCATATAGGTTTCTTCAATAACTAAAGCACCATTTTCTCGGTCAAAAATTTTTCGATTTCCATTTAATTGATTGTTTTTAAATTGAGCTTCCTCTATTTTTTTACCCGCTTCATCATAAATTCTACCTAAGCCATTTTTTTTATTCTTTACATAAGCCACTGTCATTTTAAGTTGTCCATTTTCATGAAACGATTGATAGATGCCATGTTTTTGAGAAGTATCTTTTTGCAAAACTTCATATTTCCGTTTCAAATTTTGTTGCTCAGCATCATAAAATTCAGTAATAGAGGTAGTTGCCATTTCCCTTTCACAAGCAGTAAAAAGCACACCAGCCAATAGTATAAAAATAGTGTATTTAAAAACAAACTTCATTAAATCAATAAACGAAAATTAGAATTAAAGTTGTATAATTACAAAAGAATCTTCGGGTATAAAACTCGTTTAACAAAAATTAGATTGAGATAAAACAAATGCAAACCTAACTGCTACTTTTATTCATAATTTTCTTTGGAAGAAATCAAAAAGTTGTAATTTTAGCCGATGAAAAATTCTGTTTTAAAACTTATAGCAATCTTCTACCTAATTACCGCAGTAATGTCTTGTGCATCAAATTCAGGAGGAGAGGAAACCAAAGCCAAAGCCAAAGCTTCTGCCAGTACATTATTAGCTCCACAACAATTTAAAGACAAAATGGAGCAGTTGAACAATGAGTTAGTGTTAGATTTACGCTCACATGGTGAATTGCATTCGGTAGGACCTATTAAAGGCGCACAAAATTTAGATTTTAATTCAGGCAGGTTTCAATCAGCCATTCCGCAATTAGATAAAAATACACCGGTTATGTTGTATTGTGCCGGTGGAAATAGAAGCAGCCAGGCGGCTAAGCTGTTAAACGATGCCGGTTTTAAAGAAGTGTATGATTTGCAAGGTGGTGTAACGGCTTGGAAAAACGCCGGCTTTCAAGTTGCCAGACACAGCCATTAAACTTTCAAATAATTTAAAATAATTGTAAATAAGGTAGGCACTTTTCAAAATAATGTTTACCTTTGTATCTCAACATTGTGAACGAAGCTCATTTTGTTGTAGAGTCCTGTCTTTTTTTGAAGAGTATATTCTAGTATTTCTTCCTTAAATTCAAATTACAAGTCTTTATAATGTGGAGCTTTTCAATTTTGTAGAGTACCTGCAAATTATAATAACTATATTTCTTAATAATCTTTTTATAATTCAAACCAATTAATTCTTAGAATTAAACAGATCAAATTATTGATGTACTATGTATGATATATTACAATTAAATGAAATGCTTGTGCCTGAATTGAAGGACATTGCCGATCAAATGAAACTTAAAAACTATAAAAAACTCAATAAGCAAGAATTGATATATAAAATTCTTGATACACAAGCCATTACGGATGAACCCAAAGTTGAAGAAAAACCCAAAAAGAAAGAAACCAAAAAAACCGCCAAAAAGCCAAAAACTACCAGAAAAAAGAATGATACCGATGTAATGGTTGCTGAGCCGGAAGATGAACCGCAAACTGAAAATGAAGTTGAGGACGATACCAGTAAAGAAACTGAAGCAACAAAAGAAACTGACGATAACAAAGAGGAAGAAAAGAAAGAAGACAAAAAAGAGCCTAAGAAAGAAGACAAAAAACCCTATCATAAAGATCGAAAAAATTATAGCAACAACAGAGATAAATATAACAAAAGGGAAGCTCCTTCTTATTTTAATATTGATTTAGACGGTGCCATTAACGGCGGAGGTGTTTTAGAAATGATGCCCGACGGATATGGTTTTCTCCGGTCTGCCGATTATAATTATTTAACTTCTCCTGATGATATTTATGTATCCCCATCTCAAATCAAATTATTTGATTTGAAAACCGGCGATACGATTGAAGGTTCAATAAGACCGCCTAAACAAGGGGAGAAATATTTTGCCTTACTAAAAGTAGAGAAGATCAATTCTAAATCGCCTCAACAAGCAAGAGACCGGATTCCCTTCGATTATTTAACACCACTTTTTCCTGATGCCAAATTTGATTTGACGGGTGATCCTAAAAATTATTCTACCCGGATTATGGATTTGTTTACCCCTATTGGTAAAGGACAAAGAGGCTTAATTGTTGCACAACCTAAAACCGGTAAAACGTTTTTATTAAAAGATGTGGCTAATGCCATTTCAAAAAACCATCCGGAAGCTTACTTAATTATATTATTAATTGATGAAAGACCGGAAGAGGTAACCGATATGCAACGAAGCGTTAAGGCAGAAGTTATTGCCTCTACCTTTGATGAGCCTGCCGACAGACACGTAAAAGTATCAAACATCGCCTTACAAAAAGCCAAGCGATTGGTTGAATGTGGACACGACGTAGTGATTTTATTAGATTCGATTACCCGTTTGGCAAGAGCACACAACACCGTAGCTCCGGCATCGGGCAAAGTACTGTCGGGTGGGGTTGAAGCCAATGCCTTACACAAACCTAAAAAGTTTTTTGGTGCCGCCCGTAATATTGAAGATGGTGGTTCTTTAACTATTTTAGCTACAGCTTTAATTGAAACCGGCTCTAAAATGGACGAAGTGATCTTTGAAGAATTTAAAGGCACCGGTAATATGGAGTTGCAGCTAGACCGTAAATTATCTAATCGCAGAATTTACCCCGCAATAGACGTGGTAACTTCCAGTACTCGTAGAGATGATTTATTGTTAGATAAAGATGTAATGAACCGAATGCATATTTTAAGAAAGCATCTTGCAGATATGAAATCCGAAGAAGCGATGACTTTCTTATTGCAAAATATGCGTGGCACCAAATCGAATGAAGAGTTTTTAATTTCGATGAATAAGTAATAATTATGAATTGTTAATTATAAATGGGTTGACCTGTTTGTAATTATTGTTTTTAACAATTAAATAAAAATATCTCCATTTGGTTCAATGCAACTTTATCAAATCAAATGGAGATATCCTATCCTATCCTATCCTATCCTATATTTTAGTTACAAGGGTCAATTTTTACTTGAAGTTGAGCTCCCTGAACAATTTTGAAGCCTTCCCCCAACTTAACCCGCTCTCCAGATTTTAACTCAATATTGGCACCATTAGTTATAGTTCCTTGAAAACAGGTTAACGATTCTGAACCATACTCAGCGATACCATCTAAAGTCTCGGTTGCTAAATTATTGCTAACCGGGCAACTATTGCTACAGTCTTCTACGATCACTATAAATTTTTCCGGTGCCCATTGTCCCGGTTGACAACGTGGATCAATTGGAAGCCCACCAGGAAAACCTCCTCCCGGAGCATATCGACTTGAAATCACATACGTTGTAGTGATCAATGGAGCAACGAAAAAGTTGCCCCCAGGCGTAACTGTTCTTTCAATATACCAGTTACATACATCTGAACAACCTCCCGGACCTGGTGCCCCTCCACCTGGCGGACAAGGTGACTGACCAGTGCCAGCAGCCCCTTGAGGTGGTACAGGAGGCATAATTGTACTATTTAAAAGAGCCGTTTCTCCAGGACAGATGGTAATGGAAAACTGTGCGTGAACCACCAATGTTTGAATTGTTATCAATAAGGCAAGTAAATGTTTTAGTTTAACTGTTTGACAGTTATAAAAATTTAGTTTCATAAAAATGTTGTTTTAAAATTAATTTATTATTAGTTTTTGCATAAATTTTTGATTATTGGAGAACACTTCCAGTAAATAAATACCTCTCTCCAAATCACCAACATCCATTTGCACAATACCAGCAAAAGTCGCCGCCGAATCAAGTTGTTTTACTTGCTTGCCTTGCACATCATATACGGAAATTACTGGCTGCTCAAAAGTCAATTCTTGTAAGTTGATGAATAACTTATCGGTAGCTGGGTTGGGGAACATTTGAATGCCTTGATCTTGTAATTTCGGCGAAACATATCTGCCTTGATTTGAATCATTACAAACCCACTGTTCCACAACTTCGTAGGCATCATTGTTATGCAAATAACCAAAACCGATTGGGCTGTAATAATAAAACGTTCCGGTAGTTTCGTATAATCGGGCACCTTCTTCATAATCTATTACTACAAACTCGTAAGTACCTTCATCATATACAGTAATGGTTTCGTTGTTGCAATTGGTTTGATCTACTGTTTCAGTTAGCCAAGAGTAGGTGTTGAAAACATTTGCAGTTTCTTCAGCAGGGTTTTCAATTGCTGTTTGATCGCAAGACCAGGTTTTTATTTTGTTGGTTAATGCGTAAGCCTCAAGACAGTTGTAACTTGGATTATCTCGACACAATAAGCTACCATTTTGATAGTACAAAACTTTATCACTAAGAGTATTTAATTTTATATAATTAAAATTATCTTTCTCATAAACTTCTATTGATGTAAAATCACATTCATCACCATTTGTTAAAGCAGCTAACCAAGGATAGTCTCGAACAATCGTATTGTTTTTAGCACTACAACTTACATTTACTTTAATTTTGCGTATATAAGTACTATTGCAATATCGATCTTTTGTAATGTTATAAGTTATTGTAAATTCGGTAGAAGCAGTTAAATTGAGAATGGGTAATTTAACATTTGGTTCTACAGTTATGCTATCATAATAAGGACACGAATATCTAATAACAGGATATCCGTGATCTGGAAAGCCAAATGGAGGAGGACCAATATTTGGTTCATATATTGGTCCTTGATCAACATCGTTGCTAATTAATAAAAGTTCTACTACCGGAGGCTTGGGATCAGGTGGTATTACAACATTATCCCCATAACAAATATTAAACTCAATGTTTTCAACCTGACAGTTAGCCGTGTTTAATTGAATAACAAATACCAAAATAAGCAAACTGATAATTGATTTATAGTTTACATATTCATTAATAATTTTTTCCATAACTATTATTTTAAGATTGTAATTTTCTATTTAATTAATAATTTTTCTGTTAGGATATTTTCGTTTGTCCGAACCTCCACCAAATAAATTCCTCTCTCCAAGTCCTCAACATTCAATTCTACAATACCTGCAAAAGCCGCTGCCGAAGTAAGTTGTTTTACTTGCTTACCTTGCACATCATAAATGGAAATTGCAGGCTGCTCAAAAGTGAGTGCTTGTAAGTTGATGGATAGTTTATCGGTAGCAGGGTTGGGGAAAATTTGAATGCCTTGATTTTTCGTTTCAGAAAAACTTTCCCTGCCTTGAATACCGGTATCGCAAGTCCAACTATCCAATATTCGAGATTCATTATACAAACCAATAAAGCTAAAACCACCTGCCGAGCTAAAGCAAATGAGGTCTCCATTGGTTTTGTATAAGCTTTCACCCAGATTTGTTTTTATGATTAGAAACTCGTAAGTATCGGCATCGTACACGTATATGCTTTCACCATTGCAAGCGGCTGGGTCTACAAAATCTGTTAACCACGTGTAAGTATTGAAAGTACTTTCGCTTTCTTCAACCGGGTTTTCAATTACTGGTTGATTGCAAGCGTAGGTTTTTACTTTGTTGCTCAATTGATATGCTGCTAAACAAGAATAATCAGGCCTGTCACTGCATAGGCCACTGCCATCTTGATAAAATAGCGACTTATGATTTGGATGGTTAAACATTAAGTATTTTGTATTATTCTTTTCATATACTTCAATAGAATTTAGACAAACATTTTCAAGGGCATCAATCCAGGGAAATTCAGCTTGTATAGCTTCAATGTCATTTTGCTTAAAACTACATGCTTCAAGTATTTCTATTTTTACTTGCATAGTATATGTGCTGTTACAGTGAAGATCTTTTGTTACCTTGTATGTTATTGTATATTCTGTTGTTTCTGTCGGATTTAGAATAACGGACAATCCGCGTTGTTCCCAATCTATATTTGGTGTAACAATTATAGTATCATAGTTCGGACAGTCATAATCTACATAATATGGTTGAAAGTAGAATGGTGGACTATCTTCAAAAAAATCAAGTGAAGTAGGGTCTTGTATCGGAATATTAGTTTGGTGAATTTTTTCATAACCTGCAATTATTTTTATTGATTCTGGAGGCGGTGGTAGCGGCAAAGGTGTAATTGGCGAAAAATCTTCCGACCGATTAGAACAAAAGGACTGTTCCTCTTCCCAGTCAATGGTTTGGCTTATTACAATTGCTGTATTGTGCAATTGACAAACCAACAAAAAGATACAGACCCCAATTAAATACTGATTTTGTTGCATAAAATTTTTCATAATATTTAAATTTAAAGTATTGTTATTTAATTAATATTTTTTCTGATATGATAGAATCTCCTAATTGTATTTTCACCAGATAAATCCCCTTCTTTAAATCGCTTACATTCAATTCCACTATACCTGCAAAAGCATCCGCCGAATCAAGCCGTTTGACTTGTTTGCCTTGCACATCATAAATAGAAATTACAGGTTGCTCAAAAGTGAGTT
>CALHDG010000193.1 GCA_938023075.1 uncultured Chitinophagales bacterium | reverse complement strand
GTGCCACCTTTGGCTCTTATCATCGCAATCACCTTTGGTAAAAACAGATTATAAATTTCCTGACAAAGAACCGGATTGCGCTCTTTCAGTGCTTGAATATACCGTTGATCCGGATTAAGTTGTTCAGCCATTTTAACTATTAATTTTAAAAAATTTTGAAGAATTCACTAAGAAAAAATTATTTCCCCGACTAAAGAATATAAAATAACTTAAATAACCAAAAATACACATACAATAGTTTATGCAGCGCAATTAAAAACAAACCGGTTTGATTATTTCGAGGAAAGCAGCAAACCAAGCGAGATCTGGCTAAACATGAACACTTAACAATTTTAGTAAAAACAAAGAACAAAATAACATGAATACCTATTTTAAAAATTTTATTTTAATCATAAGCCTATTACTTCTAATCTGTAACTTAACTAATGCCCAGGAATGTGGTACGCTGTTGTTAGAAGAACAAGTAAAATACATGAATGATACCCGAATAGAGAGAGCCAATACCAATATTAGCTTATTGAGTAATGAAGACGAAACAACTGAATTACAAATTGCTGCACATATTATCAGAAATAGTAAGGGCATCAACAACCTTGACTTAACAAGATTAGATGAAGCGATGCAAGATTTAAATACGCTTTATGAGCCAGTCAATTTTCGATTTAATGTTTGTTCAATCAACTATATAGATGATGACGAATATGCAAATGGTATTACACTCGCTCACAGTTCTAATTCGGAAGAATACCAAATGGCTATACCTCATTTAGTGACTGATGCTATTAACGTATTTCTAATACCTGTAACGGATTATTGTGGTTGGGCAAGTTTCCCAAGTTACAAAGATGATTATGGCAAAGATTGGATTGTGATGAGAAGTGATTCGGATTGCTTAAACAATGGCAGCACCTTTGCACATGAGATCGGGCATTACTTTAATCTATATCACACACATCAAGGGTTAGAACCAAGTTTAAATGTTTGGGAAAATGAATTGGTTAGTCGTTCTAATTGTGGACCCAATATTGGCGACGAATTATGTGATACTCCCGCAGATCCACAAGGTTTACACATAGGACAAGGAGAGAGGTATACCTTATGGAGATGCAGCAATTCTTTCACATGTGAACTCAGTCATAGTAATATTGAAGATGGATGTAATTTCACCGATTCAAATGGTGATTTATATGAACCCGCCACCAAAAACGTAATGTCCTATAATCACAAGCAATGCCGAACCCAATTCAGCCCCCAACAAATTGATCGAATGCAACGCTCATTCTTATACGATAGAAGTTATCTCAACACAGGTCTATGCGTACCAGATTGTGACAATATAACAATTGTTTATGATTGGTTAGAAGAGGAGACCTGTCAAAATAATGCATCAACGGAAATTACTATTTACAAATACAATGATGTTTGGAATTATTTAGATATACAAAATGGTAATGAACGAAATTTATTTTTAAGCAATGGCGATTTGTTTTGTAGTGGCTCATCTGTGGAGGCTTGTATTACTGAATTAGGTTTATCAGAAATTTTAGAAGAATGTAGCTCAGACTGTCCGATATACGGTTGCACCGATCAAAGTGCTTGCAATTATAATCCCGAAGCAACCTTTAGCAATGGGACTTGTAATTTCGGAAATCAGGTTTGTGTTAACCCATGTGATGAAAGCAGTTGTTTGTATGGTTGTACAGATGAAAGTGCCTGCAATTATAATCCCGAAGCCACAATTGATGATGATTCTTGCTACTATGGTAATTTAGCGTGTTCAGATCCTTGTGATAATAGTACTTGTCAGGGAGAAGAACCAGATTGCACTTCAATTTTTGAAGATTATCCTTGGTTGACAGGTGAAAAAACTTGTAAGCAAATTACGGTTTACTATTATACAGATTACTGGAAATTTATTGATGTGCAATATGAGGATAGCAGAATTTTATATTTGAGTGATGGTACTGAATATTGTTTTGATGCTCAGGTTGACGTTTGTATAGAATCTTTTGGATTAACCCAAGTATTAGACGAATGTACTTGCACAACTGAATCATGTAATGAATATGGTTGTACCGATCCACAGGCAGCTAATTATAATTCAAATGCTGATTGCGATGATGATTCCTGTATATATATTTGTGAAGATGCCACTGCCTGCAACTATGGTGCAGAAGAAACTTGCGATTATGGCAATGCTGTTTGCCCAAATCCATGTGACGAAAGTACTTGCCCTGTTGAAAATTGTGAAGATATTTTTGAAACATATACTTGGTTAAATGAGCTGTTAACTTGCAATGAAGATGAAGTTTGGGTTTATAATTATAGCAGTGGTTGGCAATTTCTTGAAATTCAAACAAATAATGGAAACGAACTTTATTTAAGCGACGGAACATATTATTGCAGTGGTTCACAAGTAGCGGTTTGCAAAGAAAGCTTTGGTTTGAATGAACCTATAGATGAATGTGTTTGTGACGATACTACTCCAATCACCTGTGAAGACCCAACCGCCTGTAATTTTGGCGAAACTGCGGCTTGTATTTTTGGGAATCAGGAATGCCCGGATCCTTGTGATGAAGATTCTTGTATTGATTGCGATAAATATACAGGCACTATTTTTTATGAGGACTGCGGAGGAACAACTTACCGTTTTGTAGAAACTGATAGTGGACAAATTTTTGATCCATACTTTGATTTGGTTGATCTACAGGCTTATGAAGGACAGCGCATCCGTTTTGATTTTATAGATAAAACTGACGTTGAGATGCCTTGTGCTATTGCAGAAAAAGCGATCTATTTTACTTGTTTAGAAATTATAGAAGAAGAAATTCCAGAGCCCGATTGCAATAATAACACAGGCACAATTTTCTATGAAGATTGCGGAGGCACGACTTACCGTTTTGTAGAAACCGATAACGGACAAATTTATGACCCTTACTTCCATCTAATAGACTTAGAAATTTATGAAGGACAGCAGATTAAATTTGATTTTATAGATAACAACGATGTAGTTATGCCTTGTGATATTGCCGAGAAAGCCATTACCATTACTTGTATTGAAGAAATAATAAATGAGGAAGATTGTGATGATGTGTTTAGCGATTACCAATGGTTAAGTAACAAAGTTGACCCCAACAATTGCAACGGCGAAAGCATAACCGTTTTTTCTAATGGTACCTACTTTTTCATATATATATCCAACCCTACCAATGGTGATTTATATTTAGATGCAGGTTCTGCTATTCATTATGGCTCTGATAATGGCAATTACTATTTACCAGAAGCCTACGATATTGAGGAAATTGCCAAATGGGCTTGTGGATGCAACACCACCAATAGCCAAACTAAAACAGATGAATTTAAAACTAAAAATTTAAGAACAACAGGCTTAATGACTGCCTTTACAATGTACCCTAACCCAACCAAAGGGGTAGTAAATATTGAGCTACCAAGTGATACGGAATTATCAAACACACCAAATATACTTACCGTATTCGACCTTAGTGGAAAAGTTAAATATCAAAGCACTTTTAAAGGCAATCAATTTACTTTAAACTTAATTGACTTAGCAAAAGGTATGTATATTATTGAAGTACAAAATGGGCAAAGCAACAACACCCATAACACCCATAAGCTATTCATTGAATAGGCAACATTAAAAAGCATCACATTTCAACAAAAGCCGGATGCTCCGGTATCCGGTTTTTGTTTATTAAAAACATGCTTAAACAAATTAAAAATGATGACAAAAGTACCTCAACAACCGTCATGCTGAGATTTTCGGAGAGCAACGGAGAAAAGGCTCAGTATCTGCTTTAAGCTTCAACCGAGGATAATTAGCACGACGTAAGTAAAGTACCGTCATACTGGAACTTGTGCTGGACTTGATCCAGTATCCATAATAAAGTGAAAGAAAATATCCAGTAACCCCCTACAATCTTCAACCGAGTTTAGTTTGATAACAGCATTGGTTGAGCAAGAGGGAGATACCGGATAAAATTGCTCCGCTACACTATACAATTTTACCAGCATGACGTGAAGAAAAACAACCTATGCCTAAAGCCCAACACCCTCATCATTACAAACAATGATAATAATATATCACTAATTACAGTGAAGTATAAAAGAGCAGCCTTTAATACCTTCGCCAACACAAATTTTTAAAACCACTTTTACCATTTACCAAATCAATATAAACAAAATGGAAGCATACTATTTAGGTTAATTCATTAAACCAAAACACTACTACATTATGCAATTTAAATGAAGCATTCAATTGATTAAGAAAACAAAATTAAACAACATGAAAAAAAGTGTATTAACCATCGTTATATTACTAAGCACCCTAACCATCTTATTGCTAAATCTGCAAAGCCAAGCCCAATGCCATATTGAGGACTGGACAGCACTAAAAGCCCTTTCTGTAAGTACGGATGGAGATAATTGGACAAACAATGCTGGCTGGGAAGAGATTACTGGCAATGCACCTACAGCCAATTGCAATTTAGGAAATTTGCATGGGGTTAGCTTAAATGCAAATGGACGAGTAGATCGCTTAATTTTGCACAACAATGAACTGAATGGAAACATTCCTTCTGAATTGGGTAATTTAAACAATTTGATATTTTTGCAATTAAACAACAATCAACTTACTGGAATCATCCCCGCTAATTTAGGTAATTTAACCAATCTGATAGAGTTGTTTTTACACGACAATCAACTCACTGGTAACATTCCGGCAGAGTTGGGTAACTTAAGCAATTTGACTAAATTATATTTGAGCACCAATGAACTGGTTGGAAACATTCCTCCAGAATTACGTAGTTTAAGTAATTTAACTCATTTGTATTTGCACACCAATCAACTGGTCGGAAACATTCCAGCAGAGTTGGGGAGTTTAAGCAATTTGACCCATTTTATTTTGTACGCCAACCAACTTACTGGTATTCCTTCAGAATTGGGTAATCTAAACAATTTGTTATTTTTGCAATTAAACAACAATCAACTTACTGGAATCATCCCCGCTAATTTAGGTAATTTAACCAATCTGATAGAGTTGTTTTTACACGACAATCAACTCAGTGGCAACATCCCAGCAGAGTTGGGTAATTTAAGCAATTTGACTAAGTTATATTTGAGTACCAATGAGCTGACCGGAAACATTCCACCAGAATTAGGTAGTTTAGGTAATTTGATTCATATATATTTACACACCAATCAATTATCTGGTTGTTACCCAGATAGCTTTACATCATTTTGCGGTCAGTTTACTAATAGTGGCATAAGCAACGGTAATAATTTTAGTGCAACTTGGGAAGTTTTTTGTGCCGACGGTGATGCGGCATGTATAATGTCTAATTGCCATATTGATGACTGGACTGCTCTAAAAGCCTTGTATGGAAACACTAATGGTGATAATTGGACAAACAAAACAGGCTGGGAAGAAGTTACTGGCAATACACCTACAGCCAATTGTAAATTACAAAATTTATATGGCGTTAGCTTAGATGCAAATGGACGGGTAACTCAATTAGGCCTACGAAACAATCAGCTCAGCGGCAGCATCCCACCTGAATTGGGCCAGCTAAGTAAACTGGAAGTGCTGAATTTGATTGATAGTGAATTAATCGGCAACATTCCACCTGAATTGGGTCAGCTAAGCAATTTGATGGTTTTGGGGTTCTTCAATAGTCAACTAATTGGCAACATCCCACCAGAATTAGGTAATTTAACCAATTTGACAGAAATGGATTTGCGCTTAAATCAACTCACTGGTAGCATCCCAACTACTTTTGGCAATTTAAGCAAGCTTACAAAGTTGTATTTAAATAATAATCAACTCAGTGGCAGCATTCCAGCAGAGTTGGGTAATTTAAACAATCTGATAGAATTGGCGCTTGGTAATAATGAACTCAGTGGTAGCATTCCACCAGAATTGGGTAATCTAAGTAATTTGAGCAAAATGTTGTTGCGCTACAATCAACTCAGCGGTACCATCCCACCTGAATTAAGTAATCTAACCAATTTAGAAGATTTGATGTTAGCAGACAACCAACTCAGCGGAAGTATTCCAATTGAATTAAGTAACCTAAGCAATTTGACAAGATTGATGTTGTCACAAAACCAACTTAGTGGTACCATCCCACCGGAATTGAGAAAGCTAAACAATTTAACCAGCTTAACATTATACTTCAATCAGTTAAGTGGCAGCATCCCACCTGAATTAGGTGAGCTAAGCAATTTAACATTCTTGTCTTTGTACGGCAATCCGCTCACTGGCAGCATCCCAGCTGAATTGGGTAATCTAAGTAAATTGACCGATTTAGTTTTGCATCTCTGTCAGCTAAGCGGCAACATCCCACCCGAATTGGGTAAGCTAAGTAATTTAACACATTTAATGTTACGCTACAATCAGTTTAGCGGAAACATTCCACCAGAGTTGGGCAACCTAAACAAATTGACAAGCCTTGATTTGGGCGGTAATCAACTCAATGGCAATATTCCGCCTCAATTGGGCAAACTAAGCAATTTGACAAGATTGGGTTTGTTCATTAATCAATTAACTGGAAAAATACCGCCAGAATTGGGTAATTTAAACAATTTAACCCGTTTAAAATTATTCAACAATGATTTAAGTGGTTGTTATCATTTTAATTTAAACCCATTTTGCACACAGTTAACTGACGAGGATTTTGAAGGCAATAGAGACATAAGTGAGGGCAACAATTTTAATGCAACCTGGGAAGAATTTTGTAGTGCTGATGCAGCCGGAGCTTGTGTTGAAATACCTAATTGCCATATTAACGACTGGGTAGCTTTAAAAGGTCTCTATGATAATACTGATGGCAATAACTGGACAAACCAAACTGGTTGGGAGGCAATGATTAGCGATCTAAGCTGTCCTCCAGCTAATTGTAACTTAGGAGATTTATATGGAGTTAGCTTAGATACGAGTGGAAGAGTGGTTGACTTAAGTTTGATTAGCAATCAACTCACTGGCATCATCCCGTCATCAATAAAAAATTTAACCAATTTAACGGCCTTGGATTTGTCCGAAAATCAACTCAGCGGTGACATACCACTTGAATTGAGTAAGCTAATTAATTTAACTGAATTGTCTTTGTCTTCGAATCTACTCAGTGGTAGTATTCCATCTGAATTAAGTAACCTAAGCAGGTTAGTAAATTTGAGGTTGTACGAAAATCAACTTAGTGGCAGCATCCCACCAGAATTGGGCGGTTTAAATAAGTTGACAAACTTATTGTTGCACACCAATCTGCTTAGTGGTAGTATCCCGCCTGAATTAGGTGAACTGAGCAATTTGACCTCCTTGTCTTTATCCAGTAATCAACTTAGTGGCATCATACCAACTGAATTGTCTGCTTTGAACAATTTGACTGATTTGGTTTTGCACAACAATCTACTCAGCGGAAATATTCCACCAGAATTAGGTGAGCTAAGCAAATTGACAGACCTTGATTTGGGCGACAATCAACTCAGTGGCAATATTCCGCCTGAATTAGGCAAACTAAGCAGTTTAACAAAATTGGGTTTGTTCATAAATAATCTAAGTGGAAGTATACCGCCTGAATTAGGTGATTTAAACAATTTAACTGAATTACTTTTGTATAGCAATCAACTCGGTGGTAGCATACCACTTAAATTAGAAAATTTAACCAGTTTAACATCTTTATTTTTGTTTGACAATGAACTCAACGGCAGCATACCACCGGAGTTAGGCAATTTAGCTAATTTGACTCATTTAAGTTTGCAAAAAAATCAATTCAGCGGCAACATACCACCTGAATTAGGCACTTTAACTAATTTGACTCATTTAAGTTTGCAAAACAATAAACTCAAAGGCAACATTCCACCTGCATTAAGCACTTTAACTAATTTAACTGATTTAGATTTGTCTTCCAACTATTATAATTGTCAAGACATAGAAAATGCTTTTTACCTGAATTCGCAGATACAAGATTTTATATACTCCCCCCAGTATTACACACCATCTAACTACAATGACATTAACAGCAATGTATTCGACAGCATAACAATAAACCATCAGATAATTGTAATGTTTCCATTTGATACATCAGGGGTAACTTACCAATGGTTTCGGAATGGAGCAGCAATTCCATTCGCAAATCAAGCTACATTGAAATTAGATACCATTCAACCCGGTACGGTAGGTAAATATACCTTAGAGTTAAGTAGTGATTCCTGTTTGCCGAACAATGATATTTTCACAGCAGTTTCCGAACCTATTTATGTCATTTTAAAAGGCTATAACCTTCTTGGTCAACCAATAGAATACACTCAACTGATGGTAGAATTTGAAAACGAAACTGCTAAAAAACGTTACGAACAAGAAATATTTTTTGACAATGGTGGTGTTTGGAAAGACAAATGTGATTGTAACCGGGAATTACATTTGTATGATTTTCCTAAAGACAGCAGTAGTATTGAACAAGCTTATATTGCTTTAGATAAAAAAATTGCCAGTCTAAAATCGTCTAATGAAATAGATGGGGGTATTAATTATAAGTTAAATAACATAGGCTTGAATTTTTTATCAGCACAGGCCACTTCATATACACCTCCCCCACAAAACGAGCAATCTGAAAGTAGCGATAACACGGCATATAATGTTACTTGTAATTATCCAGCCGGTGAATATAATAATCCCGTTCAGGTTTATTTGTTAGATTCCGGTTTAGATGAAAGCAACTCTAATGCTCCAAGCGATTTTTTGTTATACAATGCACCCGTTGATAGTTGCTATACTATTAGCGCACCGGGTTATAATTTTACCAAAGAGTTTCGTAATCTGAAGGAACATCATGTAACCATTGATACAGGTTATCAAGATCGTGTAGGGCATGGCACTTTTGGTTTTAGAAGTATCGGTCAGGGTTTAGAAGAAGCAGCCAATGCTAAAATTGTTCCCTTAAAAATTATTGAAAAAGCTACCGAAGGTAATTTGTTCGATTTAATTTGTGCTATGTATCATGCGGTTGATCACAATGCCGATGTGATAAACATTAGCGCAGGTTACCAGGGTGAACCTTCTGGTATATTAGCCAATGCCATTTATCTTGCCAAAGAAAAAGGCATATTTATAGTTGCCGCTGCCGGTAATGATAATGCTAATATTGACGATGAAAACGAAGTGCCCCAGTATCCAGCTTATTTTTCCAGTCAATATCATTATTATTATGAAGCTGATGGGCTTGGTCAACCAAAATTAGATTCTGTTCCATATGATAATTTAATTTCCGTTGCCGCGATCAATTTCGATAATGTGTTAAATGAGCATTCTAATTATGGTGCACAATCTGTTACCATAGCTGCTCCGGGAGAAAAGATTTATGGGTACGGATTAGAAGGTGCTGATGCAATAGGTACAGGTACTTCTTTTGCTGCCTTTTTAACCACGCAGGTTTTAGCGCGCGAAATTGCCAGACTTGATAATCGTAGCCTACAACAAATATGGACAGATTTTGAAAACCAGTATTTAGTCGAAAATCCTTCAATAGCCGGAACAACCAGTACTGGTAAACAAATTAATTTTGTTTGGGAAGTACCAACAATAAGCGGGTGCACTGATTGTGAGGCTTGCAATTATTTTCCCTCTGCAACTATAGATGATGGTTCTTGTTATTACTATATAGATGATCCAGATGAAATTATTCCATTAACATGTCCACAAGGAGACTATTGCCCGCCTTGTCCTCCATTAGCAGGTTGTACAGATGTGGATGCATGCAATTATTTACCAACTGCTACTATAAATGATGGTTCGTGCTTGTACGAAGATTGTAGTGAAGGTATTGAAATTGTTGTTTGTCCAGAGCAGAAAGATTTTAATATTTGTGCACCCGTTAGCGAACCGCCTCCTTTGAGTTTGCAAGACTTTTCTACAACAGGTGACGTAACATTATTAAGTGCGCATTCTTTACAAGTTATTCAAAAAACAGATGTTTATAAATATTATAGTACAACAACTTACAACTATATTATTACTGATGGAGCGGGTAACAAAAACACCTGCCAAAGCAAGTATCATATTGCTAATCAATTTTTGCAAGCTCCTGAAATTAATTATCAACCTGTTGTTTGTCAGGATGAATTGTGGAGTCACCTAAAATTAGGCGCAGAGGAGTATAAAATATATAGTAATAACAATGGGAGTATTGGAGAAGAGCTGGCTGTATGCAATACACAAGGTTTACACTGTTCTACTTCCAATTTAGCTGTTAATACGGCTATTCCAGGCACACGCCAATTTTGGGTAAGCCAATATTTTGACTTCCCTAATGGAGAAATTTGCGAAAGCGAAGCAACCTCTTTTCAAGTAGAGATTCAGCCTAAACCGATTGCCACTTTAACCGTTCAAAATATCAGTCTAAACATTGGTGAAGGCATATTTTTAATGGATGTTGTTACTAACAATACAAGCGGTTATTGGTCTGGTGAAAACATCATCCACCTAATGACTACTAATGGCGAAAACATTCCTTATTTTTCTGCTAATGCAACCAAAGTTTACAAATTGTATTACACAGTTAAAAATGGCTACTGCGAGCAGAGTTATTTACTAATTGTGCAAGTTGTCGGAACTTTGTTTGCTAACAAAGAATTGATGGGATTTGCAAAAGATGGCTATCGGATAAATGAGGCTGGTTTACATAATGAATTCAGTATTTACCCTAACCCCAGTTCTGGTAAAGTATTTATTGAACTAAATTACAATAGTAAATATGCTACAACACTTTCGGTATTTGACATCGCTGGCAAAATAATATACCAAAACCTGTTTGAAGGTAAATACACCACAATAGATTTTAGCGATTTAGCTAAAGGCATTTATATGGTTGAAGTGCAAAACACCAATTACAACACCATAGATACCTATAAAAGTATTCAAAAATTGCTGATAGAATAAGCCAAAATTAGATAACACCTATATAAAAAAACGGACTGGAACTTTGGTGTATCCAGTTCGTTTTAATTTAAACTCAAAGAAAGTCAATAAATCACCAATTTCAATCTAAGCACATTATTAGTTACATTAAATCACTTTATCAATTTGTAGGATGCAGAAAATATATCGTTTAATTGTCATTTTAATTATGCAGCTTTTTACTATGATTATAAAAGGGGGGCTTTTACCAGTTGTATTAGATTGTGAAAATGAAAAGGCTTGCCAATGCAGTAGACCAGAAAAATTGGATACTTTTAAGGTTCAAGTTGTGTTAGATTTTCTTGAAGCTAAAGAAACACCAAATAATAATAAGTTAGTTGCCTGCTGCTACCACCAAGTGGCTCTTGAATTTTATTGGCAAGAGGAATATATTGAGGCTATTAAATACAATAAACTTGCAGAAGCTAAGAGGTTAGAAAATGGAGATGGTTTACTTTGGAAAACCCTGCGTAATATTGGTTTATCGTATTATCAATTGTCGTTTTACAAAGATGCAAATAAGTATTTTGTTAAAGCATATGAAACAGAAGAAAAAAAACAAGCCAAGGATTCGGTGCAACTTTTAAGAAATATAGGAGAACTTTTTTTAGAAATGGGAGAGCTTGAAAAAGCTATAGAGTACGGAAGAAAAGCCATTCAGATAAATCCAGAAGATCCTGCAGCAAACGCTGTATTTGCACAAATATTAAATAATACTAATGATAGTTCGCAACTGGTCAATGCAATTAAATATGCTAACATGGCCATACAAATGGCAAAAAAAGAAACTGACTTCAAAAAGGCAATTTTAGAAAAAGGTAATGCCCTGAACCAATTAAAAAAATACAACAAAGCAGCAAAAGTTTACAATGATGCTTTAAAAAATGATAAAACAATAGAGGATACAGTTTATATATCAAAAATTTTAAACAATCTTGCCACAGTTTTATTTGAAGAAAAAAAACATCAAAAAGCAATTGGTCAATTAGAAAAATCGTTAAACTTGCTTGCAATGTATTTTAAAGAAGATTATAGTTATTATTATTCAATTTCCCTCGAAAACCTCGCCGACAACCACACCGCTCTCCAACAATTCGACACCGCCCTCCTCCACTACCAAAAAGCCCTTATAAACCTAACCAACAATTTCCGAACAGAAGATATCTACCAAAACCCCAACCCCCAAGACACCTCCTTATTCATCTATTCTAATCCAGATATAATAAGAGTACTCCACCTAAAAGCTACCGCCGCCTACCAATACTACCAACAAAACAAAAACCAAAAATACTTAGATCTCGCAAACCAAACCTATCAAACCGCTTTCAATTTCCACGACAAACTCCAAAGAGAAATTTCCACCGAAAACTCCCGCTTATTTCAAGCTGAAAATATTGTTGCTTATATTGAAAATGCTTTAAAGGTCGCCTATCTACAGCAAGAAAATGGACAAGATATAAGCAAGGCGGCTTTTCGTTTTATGGAGAAAAATAAAGCAACCGTTTTACTGCAATCTATGAATGAAGCAGATGCTTTGCAATTTGCCAACTTACCGGATAGCCTTATTGATCGAGAGAAAGAATTAAAGTTGTATATCACAGAATATAAAAGGCAACGAAACAATGCTATAGAGGAAAAAGATAGTAATGAAGAAGAACGTTTAAATACACTTCTTTTCGAAGAAGAACAGCAACATCGCCAACTAATCACCAATTTAGAAACTAACAATCCAAATTACTACCAACTTAAATACCAACAAAACCAAATACAATTAGCAGATGTTCAAACTCAATTAGATAATAAAACAGCACTCTTAGAATGTTTTGTAGGTGATAGTACAATGTACATTTTATCTATACAAAAAAATCAATCTAAATTGTATCAAATACCAAAACCGGCAAATTGGAATCAGGCAATTGATCAATTCAGAGTAGCTTTAACTGATACCGAAACGATTTTAGCTGGGGTCGATACTCATCAAAAAGATTTTGTGCAATACGGACATCTATTATACAAATGGCTTCTACAAAAACCCTTTGAAGATTTGGGTAATCCAATTGAACGTTTGCAAATTATTCCGGATGCTGAGTTGAATTATATTCCTTTTGAGTTGCTACTTACTGAAAAAGTTGATTTAGATGCTAACACAATCAATTACAAAAAACTACCTTATCTTTTACATAAACAATCTGTTGGTTATGTGTACTCGGCTGCTTTTCTTTCCAGTAAAAAAACAGAAGGACATGAATCGCTTTTACCTTTGGCTGGTTTTGCGGCAGATTATTCGAATACGGATATCGAACAACTTCTTCACGCAGAAGAGAGTGTCGAAAACATTGCAAATAAAGTTGATGGCAAACCCTTTTTAAAAGCAACGAAAGAGGTATTTATCAATGAAGCACCAAAACATAAAATGTTATTTTTTGCAACACACGCCGAATTAGATGATAACAATCCGATGAATTCAGCCCTGATTTTTACGCCAACAAAAGATAGTGTAGATTATAAATTGCGTGCCGCCGATTTGTACAACACAACTTTACATGCAGAGATGGCTTTATTGAGTGCTTGCGAAACCGGATTAGGAAAAATACACAAAGGTGAAGGCGTAATGAGTTTGGCGAGGGCGTTCACTTATGCGGGTTGCCCCAGTTTGGTCATGAGTTTGTGGCGTATTTCTGATTCATCTACTCCAAAAATTACCGATGCTTTTTTTGATTTTCTACAAAAAGGATTGACCAAAGATAAAGCTTTGCAAAAAGCTAAATTAATCTATCTGGAAAACACTCCTGAAAGACATTCTCATCCAGCTTATTGGGCTGGTTTGGTGGCTACTGGAGATTTAAGTCGTATTGACTTTGGAAAACAAGCTGATAGAAACTTCTCTTGGGTTGTCGGATTTTTGAGTATTATTTGTTTGGGTTTAATTTACATCATTAATAAGGTTATATGACATCAGTTATTTTAAAATTATAATATCTCGGGTAAAGATGAGACCTTTTATAAAGATGTCACCTTTCCAACACAAACGCTTCCTTCAATAAATCCATTGAACTACCGCCAACCATAATATCAAATGCACCAGGTTCTACCACAAATTCACCTTGATTATTGTAAAAACCGAGTTCTTTATCAGTTAAATTAAATGTTACGGTTTTGCTTTCTCCAGCTTTCAAAGCAATCTTTTGAAAACCTTTTAACTCTTTCACCGGTCGGGTTACTGAAGCAAATTTATCTCTGATGTAGAGTTGCACTACCTCTTCTCCGTCCATAGCTCCTGTATTTTTTAGTTGTACACTTACCGTTGCACCAACTTCATTTTTCTCGATACTTAAATTACTATAGTCAAATGCAGTATAACTTAAACCATAACCAAATGGATAAAGTGGGGCATTGCTTTCATCAATATAGTGCGACCAAAAAACCATTTCTTCTAATGGACCCGGTCTACCGGTATTTTTATAGTTATAATAAATGGGTATCTGACCTAAACTTTTTGGAAAAGTCATGGGTAATTTACCGGATGGATTATAATCGCCATACAAAACTTGGGCTATAGCATCACCGGCAGTTGAACCCAATTGCCAGGCTTGTACTATGGCAGGTATATTTTCGGCTGCCCAATTAATGGCGAGCGGTCTGCCACTAGTTAGTACCAATACTATGTTTTTGTTCGCAGCATAAATTTTTTCTAATAAGGTTTGTTGCAATCCTGGCAAATCGATGTTCGCTCTGCTCCTACCCTCACCTGCCTGATAGCCGTGTTCGCCTAATACCATAATTACAACGTCTACATTCTTGGCTGCTTCAACTGCTTCCTCAATCCCGCTTTCATCTGTGGTATTAATAGCTAACTCAAAAATGAATTGCTCTCTTCCCTCCTGCAATTGCACACCTTGATTATAGTCAATCGTGTTATCTTCATATTTTTCTAATCCTTCTAAAACAGAAACTGCAGAATTATCTTCTGAAGCGAGTCGCCAATTACCTAATGGGCTGTTTTTATCGTCTGCCAAATCACCTATCAACGCAATCTTTTGTCCGCTTTTTGCCAAGGGTAAAATGTTATTCTCATTTTTTAAAAGTACTATAGATTTTTTGGCGACCTCTAAAGCTGCCTCTAAATGGGTATCCTTATAAATCAGTTCTTTTTCTCTTTGGGTATCACAATACCGGTAAGGATCATCAAACAAACCCAGCTTATGCTTAACCGTTAAGATTCTTTTAACAGCATCATCAATTAATTGTACTTCTACTTTACCATCATTAACCAAGTCTGCAAGATGCTTAACATACAAATGCGATTCCATATCCATATCGCTACCGGCAGTGCTTGCTATTTTGGTCGCATCAACTCCATCTTTAGCAAAACCATGCGGAATCATTTCCGTAACTGAGCCCCAATCGGAAACCATAAAACCATCGAAATTCCATTTGCCTTTTAGCAAATCTCTTTGTAGAAATACATCACCGGTTGCCGGTATTCCATTTAACTCATTAAAGCTATTCATAAAAGTTTGTACACCTGCATCTACTGTGGCTTTAAAAGGCGGCAACACTATATTGTACAAAGTAGATAAACCAATATCTGCGGTATTATAGTCTTTTCCAGCTTCTGCAAAACCATAGGCAGCAAAGTGTTTAGTGCAAGCCGCCAAGGTATTATTTTCGGAAAGATCATCCCCTTGGAAACCTTTGACTCGAGCAGCTGCAACCAAGCTACCTAAAAAAGGATCTTCCCCGGCTCCTTCCATTACTCTACCCCAACGAGCGTCTCTTGAAATATCTACCATCGGAGCAAAAGTCCAGTTTAAACCGGCAGCAGCAGCTTCGGTGGCACTGATTCTAGCCGAAAGTTCAATGGCTTCCAAATCCCAACTAGCGGCTTCGGCTAAGGGAATGGGGAAGGTAGTTCGATAACCGTGTATCACATCAAATCCAAATAATAAAGGAATCCCTAATCTTGAATTCTCTACGGCAAGCTCTTGAAATTTGCGCACATTTTCTACTCCTCTAACGTTGAGCATTGCACCAACTTTACCGGCTTTTATATGATCGTATTTTACTTTTTGTTCACCTTCTGCTGGAGCAGGTCCCGTTATATCGATAAAGCTCGTATATAGATTCATTTGCCCAACCTTTTCTTCTAATGTCATTTTAGCTAAGAGGTCTTTAACAAACATTGCAGTAGTGTTGTTCTCATTTTCATCAACATTGGTCAATTGAGATTGAGTAGTCTTGCATCCCATAATTAGAATAGTAATGGTTAAAAAAGTAATTATACGTATCATATCTGAATTTGCCTGTGAATTTACAATGCTATTCTCAATTTATTCAAAAGTTGACAAACTTTTATGATTCATCTTATAGCATTTGTGTTAACCAACGGACATTTTTCTCTTCAAAATTCTTATGAGAAATATGCCGTTTGCTCTACTTGCTCTTTCTGAACTGTTTTTTATGAGCAACAATCTTTTCAAGAGATAACGATAACAGGTGCTTCATCATTTGATCTTACCGCACAACTTCTTCCGCAACTTTTTGACAAAACAGTGCATCATTCGGATTTTGAATGCTTAGATAAAGTGTCTCACCATCTTTGTCTTTAGTGATCAATCGAGGAGGTAAACCAACTGGTGATTTTCCTGTTAACACCGCATAAAAAACACAAGCAGCCAGGTAAGTTCCGGTTGAATTGGGATGACTAGCATCTAATTCGTAAAGTACAAGGTCGGAACGCAACTCCCGGGAACGTTGCCAGGCTAAACCTACCGGTACGATGTATGCACCCGTTTTTTCAGCCAATTGTTTGTAAGCCGCTGTAATTGTTTTTTGCATATACGGATTCCACGCTCGTGCCCAAGTTTCATACAGGTAAACCTTTGCTCCGGTCGACTGTGCCAAATTATACAATTGCTCTCCGAAAATTTGAAAGCTATCTGCTCTTTCAATGCTAGACCTACTGTGATTTTGTAAAATTACGGCGTCGTAATCACCTTCTTTAATTTGCTCTAATGTTTGTAATCCTTTTTCACTGCGCCAATGTTGCGCCCAATTTACACCGCCTGCTGTTGAGTGGTCAATGTCTACAACCGTTATGCTGTCCGATTCTATCATCAAATCTACCGTTTGTGGTAAATTCCAAAAATAGGTATAGCTATTACCTACAAACAACATTTTTTGAGGTACTTCTTGTTGTCCTCGAGCTTGAATCATAGAGAACACCAAACAGATATAAAGCAATTTTTTCATAATATAATTAATGGTAAGATATACACTTATTAATTTCTGTTAGATCAACGAAAATTAATCTGCTAAACACAACATTTTTTATAGCCTAAATTACTGTTCATCTTCAATTGCCACTACGCCCGGCAAATCTTTACCTTCTAAATATTGCAACATGGCACCACCGCCGGTTGATACGTAAGACACTTGATCTGCTAAACCAAATTGGTTAATTGCCGCTACAGAATCGCCACCGCCTATTAAAGAATACGCTTCTTGTTGGCTTACCTCAGCAATGGTGTTGGCAATGCTTAAGGTACCGGTTTTAAATTGTTCCATTTCGAATACACCCATGGGTCCGTTCCATAAAATTGTTTTAGATTGTTGTAAAACTGCTTGATAGTTAGCAATGGTTTTTGGTCCGATGTCTAAACCCATCCAATCAGCAGGTACGTTTTGATCGATAGTGATTTGCGTACGAGCTGTTTCAGAAAAATTGTCCGCAGCTATGGAATCGGTGGGCAAGTGAAGCTGCACCTGATTGGTGGCTGCTATTTTTAATGCCTCTAAAGCAGTGGCTAACTTATCCTCTTCTACCAATGAATTACCAATGTTATAGCCTTGCGCTTTCAGAAAAGTGAATGCCATTCCACCACCAATTATTAAATGGTCAACGGTGTCTAACAAATTTTCTACTACTTCTATTTTGCTGGAAATTTTTGCTCCACCAATAATAGCGGTTAAGGGGCGAACGGGTTCTGCCGTCACTTTTTTTAAGTTACTGATCTCGGCTTCCATTAATAAACCAAACATTTTATTTTCGGGCGTAAAGTGTTTGGCAATTATGGAGGTGGAGGCGTGGGCACGGTGGGCAGTTCCAAAAGCATCATTTACATATATATCTGCGAGGTGCGCCAATTGTTTGCTAAATTTTTCTTCTCCTTCTTTTTCTTCTTTATGAAAGCGCAGGTTTTCTAACAGCAAAATTTGACCAGGTGCTAACTCTTTTACCATTTGCCGAACGGGTAAACCGATACAGTCTTCAGCAAAAATAACTTTGGCTTTGGTTAGTTGTTCAATTCTTTGGGTAAGATGCTTTAGTGAAAATTTTTCTTCTGGTCCCTCTTTTGGTCTGCCCAAATGCGACATTAAGATAGCGGAGCCTCCATCTTCGAGTACTTTTTGAATGGTTGGTAAAGCGGCTCGAATCCGGGTATCATCGGCAATGGAAAAGTCTTCGTTTAAAGGTACATTAAAATCTACTCGTATCAATACTTTTTTACCGGAAAAATTGATTTTGCTAAACATACTGGTTTTTATTTTGTGTAGTTGACATGATGTTATTATATGATGATACTATATAATGTTACTTATATTACGAGGGAGTTGGTTCGGTAATAGCCCCGATTGCAGTGTTTCTTTGGCTTTTTAATGTCTCCACGTTCAATAAACCAAAATACTTACTAATGAAATTATAGTCAGCAAATACTACTGCAAAGCCAAAGAAGTAGCGGAAAGCGGGGAGCCCGTTTATTCGAATTCCTTACGTTTCGCTTCTAAGTAAAGAGAAAAAAATAACTAAATCCATTTGAACTTGATATTTTTCGATATACTTCATCAAAAATACTCACCGTAGGGTTTCCACTATGGTTGCGTTTTTTTCTTCGTCTATCAAAAAATTGCTGCGTCAAATTTGGCTTGACTTATTTCCTTCACTTTACTAATCCTAAATCAAATATAAGTAAAATAAATTAAATGTTTATTTTATAGATGCTAATTTTATAGCAATATCAGCCAGACGGTTAGAATATCCGGCTTCATTATCGTACCAGCCGACTACTTTTACCTGTTGCCCTTGTACATCAGTCAACGGACTATCAAAAATACAGGAATTTGAATTGCCGACGATATCACTGCTCACAATTGGATCGGTACTGTATTGCAAAAAGCCTTTGAGGGCTTTGCCGGCTTCCGTTTTGAATGCCCGGTTAATGGCTTCTATACTGGTTTCTTTTTTTACGATGCAGGTTAAATCGACAATGGAACCCGTAATGACCGGCACCCGCATAGCAAAGCCATTTAGTTTGCCTGCCAGATGTGGTAAAACCAATCCGATTGCTGTAGCTGCCCCTGTGGTCGTAGGTATAATATTCAACGCGGCAGCACGTGCCCTGCGTAAATCGCGGTGCGGTGCATCTTGAATACGTTGGTCGGAAGTATAGGCATGCACAGTCGTCATAAAACCAGATTCGATGCCAAATTTATCATCTAATACCTTCACCATTGGGGCAAGGCAGTTGGTGGTACAACTGGCATTGGATATAATTTTATCTTTTTTGGTTAAGATGTCATCATTTATACCCTGCACTACGGTTGGAATATTGTCGCCCTTACCGGGAGCACTGATTACTACTTTTTTGGCACCCGCCTTCAGGTGCTTTTCGGCTCCATCATAGGTTCTAAACACGCCAGTTGATTCGATTACGACATCGACCTTTAAATTTTTCCAAGGCAGTTTTGCCGGATCGCGCTCAGAAAAAGCTGCCAATTTTTTGCTGTTTACTTTTAGGTGCGTATCATCTGCGGCAATTTTTGCATTCAATATGCCTTGAGCACTATCATATTTTAACAGATGTGCTAAGGTTTGATTATCCGTTAAATCGTTAATGGCAACCACTTGTGCTTTGCGGCTGCTTTGCAAGGCTCTAAAGGTTAATCGCCCAATTCTTCCAAAGCCGTTAATGGCAACTCTTATCATGGTATTGTTGTGATTATTTTAAAGTGGGCAAAGGTACTATTTCGGCAGTAAAAGCGGTTGTTTTTTTTAAAATGTTTCTCAAAATTTGGAGTACTTACTTATTGGTTTAGTGTTTTAAAAATCTATCGGGCAACTGTTGTTGCCCGATAGATTATAAATGGGTTGTTTTAAAGTAATCCACATATTGAACTTGTTATTTGGTTATTAGCATTTTTTGGGATTGGATTTTATCGCCTGCCATCATAGTGCAATAATAAATCCCCGGTGCGATGTCTTGGGCATTGAACGTTAGTTGATGTATGCCAGCAGTTTTTTGTTGGTTATCCGCTAAGGTTGTTAACTTTTTGCCGGTGATGTCCGATACGAAAATGCTTACTT
>CALHDG010000192.1 GCA_938023075.1 uncultured Chitinophagales bacterium | reverse complement strand
TATATCATAACGATCGATTAGTTGCTTGCCGTCCTAAAAATGCTATTCATCAAATGGCAGATCTCAAAAAATTATCTTACCAAAAAAAAACTTGTACTGAAGAAGTTGTTTGGTTAAACCAACCAAAAGTAATTTTCAAATATGCTCAACAGAGTATTCAGTTAGATCAACAGCTTGTTAATCGTGATAATTTTGAGCAAGCATCTAACCAAACTTGCCCAATCATTTACAAACCGGAAGACTGTTTCATTCATCCAACGGCCAACGTAAAATGCTTGAGCATTAATGCCGAAAAAGGACCAGTAATTATAGGTGAACATGCCTTAATTATGGAGGGGGCTATGCTACGTGGACCATTAGTCATCTGTAATAATGCCGTAGTAAAAATGGGCGCAAAAATTTACGGACCAACCACTATTGGACCCTATTGTAAAGTTGGCGGCGAAATTAACAACGTTGTTTTTCAAGCCCATTCTAATAAAGGGCACGATGGTTATTTGGGTAATTCTGCCATAGGCGAGTGGTGTAATTTTGGAGCGGGCAGCAATTGCTCTAACTTGAAAAACAACTATAACTTAATAAAAACATGGAGTTATCAAAAAGAAGATTTTATGAATAGTGAAGAACAGTTTCATGGTTTAATTATGGGCGACCATACCAAATGTGCAATTGACACCAGATTTAATACCGGTACCGTAACCGGTGTTTTTGCCAACATATTTTCTGGCGACTTTCCACCCAAGTTTATACCTTCGTTCAGTTGGGGTATTAACCAAACCTATCAATTTGAAAAAGCCCTTGAAACTGCTGAACGAGTTATGCAACGGCGCAAGCTAAGCCTACATCAAAACGACATTAACATATTAAACCATATTTTTAAAACAACAGCATCATACAGAAAACAAAAATCATGAAAAAAATAATTATAGCTGGAAATTGGAAAATGAATTTACTGCAAGCCGAAGTCATTCAATTGATGAGCGGTATTGTTAAACACGTAAAAGCGCAACGCTTACCCAATAATTTAAAAATAGTTTGCAGCCCGGTATATCCATATTTACAAACTGCTCAAAGTCTTATACCAGAAGCGTTGAAAAGCAGCTTGCAGTTAGCTGCTCAAAATTGCTCCGAACAAAATCCTGGTGCCTTTACCGGCGAAGTTAATCCGGCAATGTTAAAAGATGTTAGTTGTAAGTATGTAATTATTGGTCATTCCGAAAGGCGACAATATCAAAAAGAAGATCACCAATTATTGGCAGCTAAAACTAAAAACGCTATCCAATCGGGCTTGCAAGTTATTTTTTGTTGTGGTGAACAATTAAAAGAACGTCAACAAGACCAGCAATTTAATATTGTACAACAACAGTTAGAAGAAAGTATTTTCGATTTGCATCCCGATCTTTTATCAAAAGTGGCTATTGCTTACGAACCCGTTTGGGCAATTGGCACCGGCGAAACGGCTACTCCAGAACAAGCCAACGAAATGCACCAATTTATAAGAGAGTTGATCCACCAAAATTTTTCTACCGAGATAGCTGACAATACCTCTATATTATATGGTGGCAGTATGAAACCGGCAAACGCAGAAGCCCTGCTTGCTCAACCTGATATTGATGGCGGTTTAATTGGAGGAGCTGCTTTACAGGTAGAAAGTTTTACGGGCATCATCGATATCGCATTACAACTTAAACCAACTGCTTAATTTTTTTTGAAGCGAAACGGTAATGACATTGCAAACGGTAGTCCCGCTTTCCGCTCAAATGCTGCGGCTATGCACCAATGCCAACGCTTCAGGCAGCATAACCGCTGCAATCGGGGCTAAATTATAAACGACTTACCTTGAATTAACCACACTATTTATGCTATACTTACAAATCTGTTTTACCAACATTCAAGAAACTGAACAAGAAATTGTAATTGCTGCTTTAGATAGTATCCAATTCGAAGCTTTTCAGCAAACCCAACACGAACTATATGCTTATGTCGAAAAATCGCTTTTTGATGAAACACTTTTACACCAAACCCTTCATAATTTTCAACAAGCCCAGTTTATTCAGCAATATGACATTAAAGCCTTAGCAAACAAAAATTGGAATACGGCATGGGAAAGTAATTTCCCTCCGGTTGTCATTAGCGATCAATTGTTGATTAAAGCGCCTTTTCATCACATCGAAAAACAATATCCTTACGTAATAGAGTTAGAACCCAAAATGGCTTTTGGCACCGGGCACCACGAAACAACTTCTATGGTTTTAGAAGCCATGCTTAGCCTCAATTTTGAAAACAAAACGGTTTTAGATTTCGGTTGTGGTACAGGCATACTCGCCATTTTTGCTGCTATGAAAAATGCCGCTCATATAGATGCCATAGATAACGATGATTGGGCATATAACAACTCTCTTCAAAATATTGAACAAACTAAAACTGCTCATATCTCCATTCAACAAGGCACGCTTGATTTAGTTAAACATCAAACCTATCATTTTATATTAGCCAACATCAATAAAAATGTAATTACCGCTACGCTTCAGCAACTACACCAAATGTTGAAGCCGAAAGGTGTCCTCATAGTTAGCGGCATTTTAAAAGCAGATGTTGAAGCAATTAGCTCCTTGGCTTTCCCACTGTTTGAAAAGAAACCGGTGATACAGTATAAAGGTAATTGGAGTATGTTGATTTTTGAGTTGAGTTAATTTCGTATTACAAAACTCCTACTTATACTTTCACAAACAAATCCTTCAAAGTAACCACCTCATCAATTAAGCCCTGGCTATGCACATTTTCTTCTAAACCAAAAGTAGTAATTAAAATAAGCGAAAGATGTTTACGGGTTTTGGTTGCCAATTGAAAATCACGCATCCGGTCGCGTAGTTTTTTTTCCATGGCTTTGGTTAATTTAACATGTGCCTGATAAAATTTCATTTCACAAATATTGATCACCTGATCGTTTCTATCAATCAATAAATCAATTTGAAATCCTTTGTTACGCTCATTACCTTTTTTGAAGTAGCTGCCGCTTTGAGTATAAATTCCACTAATCCCTATGGCTTTTTTAATGGCTTCAACGTGCTTTAAACAAATACTTTCAAAGGCATAACCACTCCAACTTTTATAGCTTTGGGTTTGGCTTAACTGTTGCCAATTAATTTTTCCTTTGGTTTTGTTCTTTTCAATAAAGCGAATGTAAAATAAAGAATATTCATCCGTTAGCCGGTACAATCGATCTTTTTTTGCCTTGTTAAAAGGATAATAATTTTGGATGAAGCCAGCTTGCTCTAGTTCTTCTAACACTTTACTTAAGCCACCGCCATCAGGTAGCTTGCTGGTTTTTACAATTTCAGTTCGGGTAAGTCCAACCGTTTTTTTCGCTAAGGCTCTCACTACATTTATATGGTTTTCTGAATGGCTAAACAGGGCACTAAATAATTTCGAAAATTCATCATACAATAACCCATTTGCTGAAAAGCAGATTTGATCAACATTTTGCACGGCACTTAAACCCTTTTTTACTTCTTTTAAATAGTGCGGCACGCCACCCATTGCCATATACAAATGCAATATCTGATAGTAATCTAAATTGACTTTTCTCGTTTTAAAATATTGATGTGTTTCGGCTAATGTAAAGGGCTGCAAATAAATTTGTCTGGTAATTCTATTATGTAAGCCGCCTTTATGATGCACTACTTTTTGTATCATCCACGAAGCTGCTGAACCACATATAACTACCACTATGTTTTTACGAACGGCCCAACTGTTCCAGAAATAGCTTAGTCCTTTTAAAAATCCTGATCGATGAGAAGCTAACCAAGGCAACTCATCCAAAAAAACAACCATCTTTTTAGTTGTCCGCTTTTTATCTAAAAATTGTGATAATAAGTGAAAGGCATCGATCCAATCTTTTGGTTCATCAATCTTTTTTTTAGGTTTAAAAAATGCGGCAAACCGAATCATAAAGTTTTTTAATTGTTCTTTTCGGCTAGCATATTGTATACCACTAATTTCAAAATCGATTTGTTTTTTATATATAGTGTTAATTAAAAAAGTTTTACCAACACGTCTTCTTCCTATTACGGCAATCATTTCAGGTTGCTTAGTTTGGAGTGCATCTAGCAGTATTTTTTGCTCTTCAACTCTACCTACTAATGGAATTTGACTCATTGATTACAAATTTATTACTCGCGGAATCTATACAAATATACCCACTTTCCGCGAGCAATAATATTTTTCATCCAACTATTTTCTATTCATCATTATTTTCCTATAGAATTAATACTCGCGGAATCTATAAAAATAGACCTACTTTCCGCGAGCAATAATATTTTTCATACAATAAAAAATACCGTTAAAAACAGTTCTATGAAATGTCAATTTAACTATCTTTGAAGCACAAATAAGTTTTATAAAATGAATGCAGTAACCAGCCCCATTGTTTTTAACCGAAAAGAATTAGACAGCAGCTTGCTGTTTAAATTATATACCCATTTGTTACGACCACGAATGATTGAAGAAAAAATGCTGAAGCTGTTGCGGCAAGGTAAGGTAAGTAAATGGTTTTCGGGTATTGGGCAAGAAGCCATTTCGGTTGGTGCTACTATGGCTATGGAAAGAGATGAGTACATTTTACCCATGCATAGAAATTTGGGGGTGTTTACCAGCAGGCAGGTTCCTTTAGAGCGTTTATTTTGTCAGTTTCAAGGTAAGTTAAAAGGTTTTACTAAAGGGCGCGACCGGTCATTTCACTTTGGCACCAACCAATATAATATTGTAGGGATGATAAGCCATTTAGGTCCGCAATTAGCCATTGCCGATGGTATTGCATTAGGACATTTATTAAATAAAAGCAACAAAATTACCTTAGTATTTACAGGAGAAGGTGGCACCAGTGAAGGCGATTTTCATGAAGCACTTAATGTAGCTGCCGTATGGAATTTACCCGTTATTTTTATAATTGAAAACAATGGCTATGGTTTATCTACACCGGTAAGCGAGCAATACAAATGTGCCCAATTAGCAGATAGAGGTTTGGGCTATGGCATGCAAGCCAAAACAATTGACGGCAACAATGTGTTGGAAGTTTATGAAACTATTCAATGGGCAAAAAACACGATTAAAGAAAAACCGCAACCCATTTTAATTGAAGCGATGACCTTTAGAATGCGTGGACACGAAGAAGCCTCAGGAACTAAATATGTACCAAAAGACTTAATGGACTATTGGGCAGAAAGAGACCCGCTAAAGTTGTACGAGCAATTTTTATTAGATGAAGGGATATTAAGTGAAGCCGAAATTGAAAAATCACATCAGCAAATTACCCGTGAAATAATTACCGCTTTAGAAATTGCCAATAATGAACCAGATGTTGAAGCAAGTGAAGCCGAAGAAAAAGACCTCTATAAAAGTTACGCTCAAAATATAGTTGCTCCTACCACAACAAACCATAAAAAAAACATACGCTTTATCGATGCCATTTCAGATGGATTGAAAACCGCGATGCAGCAACACGATAAGCTGATTATTATGGGGCAAGATGTAGCTGAATATGGCGGGGTTTTTAAAATTACCGACGGCTTTGTCAATGAATTTGGCAAGGCGCGTGTACGCAATACGCCCTTATGCGAATCTGCGATTTTAGGTACAGCCTTGGGCTTGAGTATTAATGGCTATAAGTCCGTTGTTGAAATGCAGTTTTCAGATTTTGTGACTTGCGGTTTTAATCAAATTGTGAATAATTTAGCTAAGGTACATTACCGTTGGGGGCAACATGCCGATGTGGTGGTTCGGATGCCAACCGGTGGTGGGGTTGCTGCCGGTCCTTTTCATTCGCAAAGTACCGAAGCATGGTTTTTTAATGTGCCGGGTTTAAAAATTGTATATCCAGCAACACCAGAAGATGCGAAAGGACTGTTGTTAGCCGCCGTTGAAGACCCAAATCCGGTAATGTATTTTGAACACAAAGCCTTGTACCGAAGTATTAATGCCGATGTACCCACTCAATATTACAATACTGAAATTGGTAAAGCCCGCTTGGCTAAACAAGGTAGTGAAGTAAGTATTATCACTTATGGTATGGGCGTGTATTGGGCATTGTATGTGTTAGATAAAAATCCGGATATTGAAGCAGATGTAATCGATTTGCGTACTTTGCTGCCTTTAGATAAAGAAAGTATTTATAACTCAGTTAAAAAAACGGGTAAAGCAATTGTGTTACACGAAGCCTCTTTAACCGGCGGTATTGGCGCGGAGGTTGCCGCTTTAATTGCGCAAACCTGTTTCGAATATTTAGACGCCCCTGTTATACGTTCAGCAGCTTTAGATACGCCAATACCCTTTGCGCCCAATTTGGAAAATCATTTTTTGCCGCAAGTTCGTTTTGAACAGCAATTGTTGGATTTGGTGGCTTATTAAAATATAAAAATAATTTTTTAGACTTTTTTTATCACCAAAAGATATGGTTTAGTTATAAGCTTGATATGGAAAATATCTTGTTATGCAATCTTAAATAATTTATTACTTAGCGACAGTGACAATATCTCAAAGGAATATGTCTATTGTATGTAGGTAATTTATCTCTTAGCACAGGAAGACCATACTGACAATTTACTTCACTTACAATTTCAGTTAATAAGTTTGTTATCTGATTTGAATGCACATTTTCAATTTGATCTTGTAAAATGAAGTGCAGTGCAGGAATATCTAAAGCATCTGCAAACTTAATACAGGCTAAATCAAAAGATGCCATTTGGCTTTTCTTACCTCCCGTTCCAGAGTTTCCTTCAATATTTCCTATTTTAAACTTGTAAACCCCATCAGTATTGTCTGCACTTCATAAAGAGTATACTCCATCTAAATGACTGAATATATCAGAGAAGTTTCATTAAATTGAGATATTCTCTTTTGAATTAACTCATCTTTCGAATCAATATCTTCGTTTATAAAGGATCGTTTTTCATTTATAATTGCCATTCAAGGCACACAGATACTGCGCAAATAATTCCGCTCCACTACATTATTTCGCAGCATCACGGTTGTAGTACCGAAAACCGTCATGCTTCGATTCATTGCGTAGCTTTGAATGCGCAGTATCTTCCGTAGTGTAAGTCCAGTAAAATTTATTTTCGTCCGGTTTTAGACAGGTAGCCATTGAATCTTTTCAAAAATTGAAAATTAGTACCTTAAAATAAATAGTTACTACCGAAATTTCTATAACTAACCTATACTTAATTTGGTTGAGTTTTGAAGACACTTTCCTTTCAAATCAAGACCTGTTTAAGAAAAAAAGATTGAATGATTTAATTGGTAAATGACTTAAGTTTCGGTAGTAAACCAAAACATAAAAATGTGCTGATGCTTCCTGTCATTTCGAGTGAAACGAGAAATCCGACTACTAACGAGCAGTAAATCTATTCATTAAGCAGGTTCTCTCCCTTCGGTCGAGATGACATGGTTTCACTAATATCAATTTGTTGTAAAGAAGCAACTCGATATAAAATTGTTTAACATAATTTTTGTTTAATACAAGCAATTGAATATCAAGGAATTAAATACATTAAATTACTTCCGAAACTTGAGCTAATGAGTGCTGTTTAGAGGTAATATTTCTACCTTCTGTTCGTCTTTCAGCAATATTTAAGTACAGGCAAATTAAGGATTTCAATAGGATGTGACCTATATTTTTCGTATCTTTGCACGAATTTTTCAATTGTATGTCCAATAACTATACAGCGGATAATATTCAAGTATTAGAAGGCTTGGAAGCCGTTAGAAAAAGACCTGCCATGTACATTGGCGATATTGGTGTAAAAGGTTTGCACCATTTAGTATATGAAGTAGTAGACAACTCCATTGATGAAGCCTTAGCGGGCTATGCCTCAAGCGTTGATGTCATTATTCATGCCAATAACTCCATTACCGTTCATGATGACGGGCGGGGTATTCCAGTTGGGATGCACGAAAAGGAAAAACGTTCGGCACTAGAGGTAGTAATGACTGTTTTGCACGCCGGTGGTAAGTTTGATAAAGGCTCTTACAAAGTTTCTGGCGGTTTGCACGGTGTGGGGGTTTCTTGTGTAAATGCACTGTCCAAACAATTAAAGGTAAGTGTTTTTCGCGATGGCAAAAAGTATGAGCAAGAATATGAAATTGGTAAGCCTATGTATCCGGTTAAGGAAGTTGGCTCAACAGACAAAACCGGTACGTCAACTACTTTTTTACCCGATGATTCCATTTTTATAGTTCACGAATATAAGTTTGAAACGCTTGCTGCCAGGTTACGAGAGTTGGCTTTTCTAAATAAAGGCATCACGTTAACCATTACCGACGAGCGCGAAAAAAATGACGATGGCTCATTTAAAAATGAAGTGTTTTACTCAGAAGGTGGCTTAATTGAATTTGTGCAATGGTTAGATGAAACCAGAGAAGCGATTATTCCACAACCTATTTATGTTGAAGGAGAACGCGATGGCGTAATTGTGGAAATGGCATTGCAATACAATACATCGTTTAACGAAAACATACATTCTTACGTAAACAATATTAATACGATTGAAGGTGGAACGCATGTTTCTGGTTTTAGAAGAGCATTAACCCGTACCTTTAAAAGTTACGGAGAGCGTGAAAAGATGTTCGAAAAATTGAAATTTGATATTTCGGGCGATGACTTTAGAGAAGGCTTAACAACGTTGATTTCTGTTAAAGTACCCGAACCTCAATTTGAAGGGCAAACCAAAACCAAACTGGGCAACAGCGAGGTACAAGGCGTAGTTGAAACAACAGTTGGAGAAGCACTTAAAAATTACTTGGAAGAAAACCCCAAGCAATCGAAACAAATCATCCAAAAAGTGATTATTGCAGCTACGGCTCGCCATGCCGCTCGTAAAGCGCGCGAGTTAGTTCAGCGTAAAAATGTATTGTCGGGTTCGGGCTTACCTGGTAAGTTGGCTGACTGTGCTTCTAAAAATGCCGATGAATGTGAAATTTATTTGGTTGAGGGTGATTCGGCAGGTGGAACGGCAAAGCAAGGTAGAGATAGAAATTTTCAAGCCATTTTGCCACTTCGAGGTAAAATATTGAATGTCGAAAAAGCGATGGAGCATAAAATTTATGAGAATGAGGAAATTCGAAATATTTTTACTGCTTTAGGCGTTCATCACCGCGATGACAAATCGTTAAATATCGACAAGTTAAGATATAGCAAAGTCATTATTATGTGTGATGCTGATATTGATGGCAGCCACATTACTACCTTAATTTTAACCTTCTTTTTCAGGCAAATGAAAGAGCTGGTAGAGTTTGGTAATATTTACATTGCTTCGCCACCATTGTATCAGGTAAAAAAAGGCAAGCAATCTGAGTATTGCTGGACTGAGCAACAACGCGAACAAGCTCAAATACGCATGGCAGGCGATACAGGCAAAATTGACAGTGTAGGCGTACAACGCTATAAAGGTTTGGGCGAAATGAATGCAGAACAATTGTGGGAAACCACGATGGACCCTGATAGAAGAACGCTTAAACAAGTAACCATAGAAAGTGCTGCCGAAGCCGATCGTATATTTTCGGTTTTAATGGGCGATGATGTTCCTCCAAGAAGAGATTTTATTGTTTCTCATGCTAAGTATGCTAACGTTGATGTATAAAACCTCTACCAAAACTATGCTGTTTAAATTTTTTTTTAAGTAAAAATTATTATTCTTTAATAAGCATTTATATGAGTGATATTAGTTTGAAAGTGGCCACCTGGCAAGAGTGGCAAGATGGAAAAACAAAACGCATCAAGCTAAATCCACCCGAATTTACCGATTACCCCAAAAAACAATTAGATGCCAGGCAAGAACGCGACTGGTGGAATGACAAAGTTAGAAACGGTAAAATTATAATTTATACCATAATGCATGCCTCCCTTGGTATGATTGGTTATATAAAAGCCTACAATATTAACAAAGCAAAATTACGTTGCGATATTGAAGTGGAAATTTTAGATTGTGCGAATTACAACAAAGGTTATGCCTTTATTGCCGGTCAAGATTTTTTGCATATTTTAACCAACCAATACCACATTCATCATTACCGGGCGATGATACATCCAGATGATGAACGAGGTGTTAAACTCTTTACCAAATTAGAGTTTAAAGACGATGGTAAAATGGTTGATCCTGATGAGGAAGAAATTGTGCACTTAAAGTATATCAAATCTATCTAAGTTATAGACAAGGTTATCCAAACAAAGAAGTAGTTGACATTTTTAACAAGTTTATCTAAACCATAAAGTAGTTTACACTTTTGCACAATTTTTTTTTGAAGCGAGCCGAGTAGGCTTTTCATATATAGTAGTCCCGCTTTCCGCTCAAATGCTGCCCCAACGCTGCAAAATCCTGCGCTTCAGGCAGCATAACCGCTGCAATCGGGGCTAGTTTGCAAACTTCGGTTCTTCGTAGAAAGATAACAAAGGGCACTCGAAAACAGAAAAGTATCAGCCACTTTGATAAACTTGTCACATTTTTACAATGATTCTTCTGAAGCAAACTTTGCAGCACTATAATAACTTGTGATTCCGCTTTCTCCCGAAGTTTAGGATTTGTAATTTTATCTAAGTGCCGGCTATCCGTCTAAGCCCGGTCACCAACGTTATACTGAGACCTGTACTGAACTTGATTCAGTATCTGGAGCGAAGCGGAATAAATGCTCAGTATCTCCCAGCTACTTCACTTCTTTCAGAATTGCACTTTTTGCCCGGTGTTAGGCGGGTAGCCTAAATGTCCTTTACTACACTCAATATTAGATAATTATACATTATCAATTAATTATCATTTATTATTCATTAGTCGATATTCATTATTCATTAAATGGTCATACAAAAAACATCGAGTTTCAAACACCGAATTTTGAATAGCGAATTTTTACATTCATAAAAAAATAATTAGCTTAATCAAGCTCATATAGCGTCAACAATTTTTTACCCATAAGGCTAACCAGTATTATGAACTTCATCTTCAAATTGCTACATTCGTTCTTCAAATAAATTTTAACCATTATCGAAACTAAATTTATACAACGAGCCATTGCCTTAGCCCAAAAAGGCATGGACAATAATGAAGGTGGACCATTTGGCGCAGTAATAGTAAACCAAGCAGGTGAAATTATTGGCGAAGGCAACAACCAAGTCACTTCAACCAACGACCCTACTGCCCACGCCGAAATAGTTGCCATTAGAAACGCCTGTGCTGCCATTAATAATTTTCAACTAACCGGCTGCACAATCTATACTTCTTGTGAGCCTTGCCCCATGTGTCTCGCCGCTATTTACTGGGCACGCCCCGATAGAATTGTGTATGCCTGTAGCCGAAAAGATGCCGCCAACATCGGTTTTGATGACGACTATATTTATAAAGAAATACCACTTTCTATCGAACAAAGAGCCATCCCTACCAACCAACTTTGCCGTGATGAGGCTTTGTCTGTTTTTAAACATTGGCAACAAAAAGTTGACAAAGTGGATTATTGAAATTGTTCCAATACTATTTGTTATTTGTGGAGCATAGAACCATTCATTAAAATTATTGTTCCTCTTTTTTTTGTATTCAAAAATTGTTGCGCTCATTCCTTAAAATGTTGAACTCAATTTAACAAGTAATGCCAAATTGACCATATCACAACATTCAGGTATTTTTAAAATATCATTGTTTTTGGTGATGTTTAAGTGCACTTTGCGTTTTACATTTGCAGTGTAATTAATTAGTTAACCAAAATTGTTTGAACCCTAGTTGACCCAGAATTTATTATAGGCTTAATGCAATACAACTAATACGTTTATCCACCTTTATTGCTAAAAACTGAATGAAAAATTTTGTGAAAGCAAATAAACTACTATACGTTGCATAATTACACGGTTAATCCCTGAACATTTTTTTGTTCGGGGATTATCGTTTTGAGCTGATGTATAATTAATTACTCTACCCAAAATTCTAGAACGCGCCCTTCGCTTCCAGCCAAAAAGCCTCTTTGAAAGTTTTCATCATAAGCTATGGTATGGTATCCTTTTATGGTATCCACATCATGCCAACTTGCTCCAGCATCATTTGAAATAACTGTACCGCTAGTGCCGGTGGCGATAATGAAGCTCTCATTTAAAATTTTCACACAGGATTTATATAGTACATTTTTTGTGGAAGATACACCAACCCAGGTTCCACCTTTATGAAACCGGGCAACATTGCTGCCGGCTAATTGATCATTGGCATAATCGCCGCCCACTGCTAATCCAACATCGTCGTTAAAAAAATGAACAGAAAAAATACCTTGAGAATTAGCACCTTGTACAATAGGTGTTTTGTTCACCTGCCAACTTTTCCCATAATCCATTGAATGGAAAATTCTGGCAACAGCACCACCTGTGCCAACCACTATATTACCGTTACCGAAACATTGGATACCCGTTCCGCTGGCGGCAAACCCATATTCTTTATCTATTAACATGGGTAATTGGTCACTTTGTAAACGCTGCCAAGTATTGCCTGCATCCTTGGTTTCTAATAAATAAACATGGTCGTCTATCGGATCGCTAATTAAAAGCCCTCGTTGATCATCCCAAAAATCGAAGCTGTTGAAAAAAGCTTTTTCTAAAAAATTCTGGTATACTTTGTTCCATTGTTCTCCTGCATTGGTTGATTTCCAGATTTGCGCTGATGCACCTTCGCCGGCACTCATCAATAAAAAAGTTGCTTTGTTTAATATTGCCACATCTCTAAATTGTAAGCTGTCACAATTTTTGGGTAATGATAGCTTTTGCCAGTTGAGTGGTTGGCTATTGGCATTGGCTTTAAAAATTTTTCCATGGCTTCCCGAAACTAGAGCAATACCATCTTTAAAATCCGCTCCTCTAAAAGAAGTGTTGCCTAATTCAATTTCTTTATCAAAATGAATGGTGTAGGTATTGGTTTGCATTTTCATGTTTGGAGTTAGGTTTTGAGCATAGGTTAAAAAGTTTGGTGCAATCAATAGGTATAATAAATAAGCTGTCCATTTTTTCATGCCATAAAGATAAAGAATTTATGAATTGAAACTTTCAATAAAGAGATAACAGATGAGGTTGAACAGAAATTATCAAACCAACTTAAATTGTATTTCATTGTTCAATTTTTTTTGTGCTAAACGGTTAATGGCGGTTTCGGTTAATTGCAAAACACGTGGATAACCACCGGTGGTTTGAGCATCACGCATTAAAATAATTAATTTTCCTGATGGGGTTAATTGAACCGTTCCTGGTAAAACCGCACTGGTTAGAATGGAAGCTAAAGTGTTAGGAAAGCGCTCTTCTAATTGGTAAGCCATCCGGTTATTTATGCCAATATGAAAAGTAGTGTTTAACAACATAACTTGTTGATTGGTTGGCAACAAATCAAACTCCGGTCCGGGCTGTACTTCAATAAGCGACTGTTTAAAATGAGTTCGATTGATGGAAAGTTTCACATAATTAGCATGTAAGGGTTCATCAAAAACATTATATAAAATAAGTTGATCTGAGCTGATAGTTTGTTGTATAGTAATTGGCTTATAATAACTTCGGCTATTTAAAACCAATGGCGTTTTAAAACCATGCTTAATAGCTATATAACATCGCATGCCATATTCTAACTTTCCAAAACTTAAAACATCGTTGGCTTGTATGCGCAAAGTTTTATTTAAAGCAACAGCCCCTTTATTTAACCGGGCATTCATATCAGCACCACAAATGGCTATTTGGCTAGGTTGAGTGAATAACAAAGTCGGTCCGGTTTGGGTGCATTCTAACACGGCACAATTTTCGGCATTGTTTAATAACAAATTGGCTTGTCGAGCGGCATAAGCATCCATCACGCCACTTAGAGGAACCCCATATTTTCGGTAGCCTAATCTACCCAAATCTTGCACGCTGGTATATAAACCGGTTTGTACAACCTTAAGCATGGTTATTTGATTTTGCCATACTAAAATTATTTTGCCGGTAATCTTCTAAACTGATCGCATAAAATTGAATTTGATCGCCTGGCTTGAATGGACTTGGCGGTTCGTCATTCACCTTAAATAAAGTAATGGGGCAATTACCAATAATGTGCCAACCACCCGGACTTGCTTGTGGATAAATACCGGTTTGTTTCCCACCAATACCTACCGAACCTTTTGGTATTTTTAATAAGGGGCTTGATTTTCGGTTGCAATGTAACCGTTCATCTAAATCGCCTAGATATAAAAAGCCCGGCAAAAATCCTAAAAAGTAAATAGTATACAAAGTGTTGGTATGCAGTTCAATTACCTCATTGATGGTTAATTGAACCTTCTCAGAATATGCCACTAAATCAAACCCCAAACTTTGATGGTAACACACAGGCAAGTGCCATACATTATTTTTTTGTATGTTTTCTTGCTTCAAATTATTAAAATGTTTTTGGTAAGATGCTTTTAATGCTAAAACAAATTGATCAAAAGATTTATTTTTATAGATGATGGTTAAAGAAACATAAGCGGGTATACATTCAACTATATATTCAGGCAATTCAGTAAGTATAATTTGTTGGAACAATTGAATATCTTGTAAAACATCAATTGAAATTTGTTGAGCTTGCCATTCAATTAAAACAGCAGTTGAACCGAAAGCTTTATACGTTAATGTATATTTATTCAAGCGTTGTCTTTTTTTGATTGAATGTCTGATGAAGTGCTTGTGCTATGGCTACTGCATTTTTATGATCGCCATGTATGCAAAACGTATTGGCTTGTAAGGTTATCTTTTTCCCACCTACAGTAATTACTTGATGACTGTTCATCATATCATACACATGTTGAACGGCTTTTTCAGGCTGATGAATAATAGCTTGTGGATGGCTTCGTGGAACCAATTGTCCATCATCTAAATAATTACGATCAGCAAAGGCTTCAACATAAATTTGAAAACCTTGTTCAAGAGCTAATTTTTTAATGGCAGAATGATCGGGCACGAATAGCAAACACTTTTCTTTATAAGAGTTGATAATTGATAAATAAGTTTGGGCAAGTATTTCACTTTTGGCAATATCATTATACAAAGCACCGTGCGCTTTTATATGAAACAATGGCGTATCGTTTTCCAATAAAACTTGGTTAAACAATGCTAATTGATCTTGAAGACTTTGTATCAAAATGCTGGATTTAATATCCATTGATTTTCTTCCAAAATTATCTTTATCCGGATAAGAAGGATGCGCCCCAATTTTCACACCATGTTTTAAAGCCAATTGAACCGCAGTTTGAATGGTTGAAGCGTCGCCATAATGCCCGCCACAAGCAATGTTGCAAGCAAAAAGGTAAGGCATCAGCAAAGCATCGTTTCCGGCACCTTCTCCAAGATCGCTGTTGAGCTTAAGGTTCATGTTTTTATAAAAAATTGATTGTACAAAGATAAGCATGTGTTAGAATTTGTTCATTTTATTTTACACTAAACTTGGTCTCCATTTGATTGAAACCAACCATTTGAGTTCCAGAGGAACGATAGCTTGGTAGAATAAGCATGTAACAAAACTGGTAGCTCCAGAGGTGCGGCACACTGTTTAATTATAATGAATTAACTAATACGTTTTGTCGATGAGGTATCGCTCCGCTGGAGCTTGCTTGTGTTAATTTTTTTTGCTACCAAGGTTTTACTCCGCTGGAGTAAGTAGTTAGTCAAGTTGATAGTGTCGGATTTTTTTGAGTAAAATTCGGACGAGTATGAGCTTGACTAACTACTTAGTGTATTGGTTGAAGATCAACTCCAGCTTTACAATTAGGCAATCGCATAAAAATATTTTGTGAACAGTAATCAATTGTTAAGTATGCTTCAATAAACATAATTTAAACTGTAGTCTCCATTAGGTTGAAACCAAGGTTTTACTCCGCTGGAGTAAGGCAATTGCAAAAATTAAAGTTTTTATCCAATCAATTTAATTTTAACACAATTCAATAAATACAATTAGTGTTGTGTTTTTTATACAATTGCCATGTGCAAAAACCTTAGTAGTTAGTCAAAAAGTTTAAAATTCAGCCTAATCAAGTTATAATAGCCTTTATATGATCAAGCACACTCACATCCAAAATAGTAGAAGGCGTTTCAAAAGGGTCACCATCTACAATTTTGCGTATAATTTTCCTTAATATTTTACCAGAACGGGTTTTAGGTAAAGCTTCGGCAATCACTACTCTTTTAAAGGCAGCTACCGGACCAATTTTATCTCTCACCATGTGCACCACTTCTTGTTGCAAGGTTTCATGCGCTAAATCCATACCACTTTTTAAAACCAAAAAGCCGAGTGGAACTTGTCCTTTTAGTTCGTCTTTAACACCCACTACTGCACATTCGGCTACCGCTTGATGAGCCGCCAACACTTCTTCCATTTCGGCAGTAGAAAGCCGGTGACCAGCCACATTAATCACATCATCAATTCTGCCGGTAATAAAAATGTAACCATCCTCATCTATATAACCACCATCACCCGATAAATAAAAACCAGGAAATTTTTGCAAATAAGAAGATTTAAATCGAGCTGTATCTTGCCATAAATTGGGTAAACAACCGGGCGGCAAAGGATATTTAATGGCGAGATAACCTTCTTCATTGGCTTTAGCAACGGCTCCGTCTTCTTTTAAAATTTGAATATCGAAACCACATACCGGTTTAGCAGAGGAGCCGGGTTTTACTGTTATCGTTTCAACACCTGTCATTTGAGCAATCATTGGGTAGCCCGATTCGGTTTGCCACCAATGGTCAATAATAGGTATTTGTAACAACTCTTCTAACCAATTCAAGGTACTGGCATCACAACGTTCGCCTGCCAGAAATACTTGTTGTAAGGCAGCGGTGTCGTATTGCTTTTTAAAAGTGCCTTCGGGGTCTTCTTTTCTTATCGCACGAAAGGCAGTGGGCGCAGTGAAAAACACTTTCACTTTGTATTGCTCCATGATGCGCCAGAAGGTTCCTGCATCGGGTGTTTTAATGGGTTTACCTTCAAACAAAACTGTGGCGCAACCTTGTATTAAAGGGGCGTAAACAATATACGAATGTCCAACAACCCAACCTACATCAGAAGCTGCCCAATACACATCACCTGCTTTTGCGTTATATATGTAATCCATACTAAACTTCATGGCTACGGCGTGGCCACCATTGTCTCGCACTATGCCTTTTGGTTTGCCGGTAGTGCCAGAAGTATATAAAATATATAATGGATCGGTAGCTGATAATTCAACATAAGTTTGCGGTTGAGCGGTTGATTGTAGCTGTTGCCAATCCAAATCCCGTTCTGGCTGCATGGTAGCTTTTACAAAATCACGCTGCAACAACACCACTTTTTCTACTTGATGCTTGGCTTGTTGTATGCCTGCATCTACTATGGGTTTGTAGGCAATTACTTTGTCAATCTCAATACCACCCGAAGCCGTCAATAATACTTTGGGGGTAGAATCATCAATACGTATAGCCAACTCATTAGAAGAGAAGCCTCCAAACACGACTGAATGAATTGCTCCAATACGCGCACAAGCCAACATCGCAAAAACCGTTTCGGGTATCATTGGCATATAAATTATTACGCGATCGCCTTTTTGAACACCTAAACCTGTAAGTATCCCCGCAACTAATTCTACTTCTTGTAAAAGTTGGTGATAGCTAAATTGTTGTTGGGTTTGTGTAACCGGCGAATCATAAATAATGGCTGTTTCATCGCCTCTATTATTTTTTATATGATGATCAATAGCCAAGTAGCTGGTATTTAGCCTGCCACCTTTATACCATCTTATTAACTCATGTTCATCCTTATATTGTATGGCTTCGGGAAAGGTAAACCAATGAATGGCTTCGGCTTGTGTCTTCCAAAATTCAATGGGGTTTTGAAGGCTCTGCTGGTAAAAAGATGCATCATTCATAACGTGCTATATGGTTTGTTAAAAATCTATTGCACAACATACGAATTTACATATAAATATCTATATGTTTAGATGTGAAAGTTTGTGTCCATTTTTGTAAGATTGGCATCACAGGTAAATTTACACCAATTTGATTGTAAAAAGAAGACAGAAGTTCAGCACAGGTCTCAGTATGACGTGGGTGTCCGGGTTTAGGCGGGTAGCCAATTTGCGGAGGGCTTGGCGGTGTGCGTATATCAAAGTGGTTTATACAAATTTTCTTGTTTTGGATTGTCGCTGATTTTTCTTACTACGAAGAACCAAAGTTTGCAAACTAGCCCCGATTGCAGCGGTTATGCCATTTTGCAAGGCTTTTGCAGCGGAGGCAAATGGCATTTGAGCGGAAAGCGGGACTGCCCTGTATGAAAAGCCTAATCGTTTCGCTTCGAAAAAAATTTACGCAACTATTTTCTTGTTGAGATAAACTTGTTGAAATGGCTTAGGTTTTTTTCTCTTTATTAAACTACTCGCTTAATTATCCGCAACTTATGGGTATACTTGTTCGCTTCTTTATTAAAAATGCCAAAATGATCAATAGAGTCGATACGCACTTTGCCGCTGGCATGGATAATTTTTTTATCGGATAGTATAATGCCTACATGAATAATGTGTCCATCTTCTTCGCGATCAAAAAAAGCGAGATCGCCGGGTTGGGCTTCTTCTACAAAACCCACAATTTGCCCTTGTGTGGCTTGCTGATAGGCGTCTCTTGGTAAAGCAACTTGAAAAAACTGATATACGTTTTGGGTAAAACCAGAACAATCGATACCAAATGGCGAACGCCCGCCCCAAAGGTAAGGAGCGTGTAAATATTTTAAAGCGGTTTTAGTTATGCGTTCTTCATTAAAGGTAAAATTGTTAGGTTGAACGGCGAGACCATTATAGCTGGCTTTTTGTTTGTTGATGTTGCAATTAATTCCATCAAAGTTGGGTAACTTACTGCCAAGCACTAAAGGAATGTGTTGATTATTTATTACGATAGGATGAGTTAGATCATAAGTTAAGGCAGCGTTTTGTAAAGTTTCAGTAGCTGACGTAAATTGTTTTTTGTCTATCCAACCTTCATAAGTGTCGTGGTTGGCTTGTATAAATAACCACTTTTCTTCTTGTTTTAAGATGGAATAAGTTTCACCAAATAATAGTTGGGTAACCATTTGGCTTCTGTCGTTGGCGGTTTCTCTAAGGGGTATGATGCTTACTGTACAAATCCCTTTTTCCATTTCTATTTATCTAAGTTTTTTGTGGTGAGTGAATTTATTCATAATGAATAATTATTTAGTATTTCAAAATCCATGCGGCAGTGTTAATATCATTTTTATAATTTTCCAATTTTTGCTCGGCGGTGGTTTTTTCGGCACCGGCGTAAATACCAATACGATTATAACCATTAGGACCTGGCAGTACAAAAGCCGGATAGTTTCGCTTAGTCCACTTTAGTGCTTCGTTGTTGGCTTCTTGTTTACTTTTGGTTGAACTGATTATTATGTAATAGCCTTTGTTTAAACTATTAGCCGAACTGGTAGTATTTAGAGTGTTTTCTTTTATGGGCGGTTTAGTTGCTTCTGGTTTCTTTTCTGGTATTTTCTTTTTTGCTTTTTCAGCTTTGGTTTGCAACAAGGCAGCGGTTGAATTGACACTTAAATCTTTCTCTTTTTTCTCTACTAATGGTTTGTCAACTTTTTCGGTGGATGGCTTTGTAGCTTTTGGCATTTCTTTAGCATAAGGATTTTCTGTTTTGCCCATTAAACTAAACAGCAAATAACCGGCACCTATTAATAACATCAGCGGAAGTAACAGCAGCCATAATGAAAATCTTTTTTGGGATTCGTGATTACTTTCGGTTACTTTAACATTTTCTGCTTCAATTTGATAATTATCTTCTGCTTCTACATATTCATCAAATCCGCTGGCAATTTTTTCTTCACCCTCTAAGGGTTCATACTCTTTTTCTAGTATTGAATTTTTTTGATATGCTGCTGATTGATACTGTGCTTCTTCTACATCTATCCTATCATTTTCTATACTTTCGAACGAAGTAGCTATGTCGTCTGCATTAACAATTTCTTCATCAGCATGAGGTTGACTATTAATTTGATCATCGATTTCTTCTTCATTGTTTCCTTGAATAGGCTCTTTTTCATCAACCGCTTCACTGTTTAATTTTTCTATTTCTGTTTTAACTTCAATATGATTGGTTTCAAGGTCTTCACCGGCTATAGTAGCAATTTTGGTATGGGTTATATTATTTTCAACTAGGTCTTCTTTTGGTGGAATTGTGATTCGCTCTGGTAAATTAATGGGGTCTAAGCCATAAGCGTCTACAAAATAATTAACACTTTTATCTTGTTGAAAAGCGATATGATCACTGTGAGTTTTTCGTAAAGTTCCCAAGCCTTCAATAGTATGTACTTGATGGTTTTCTAATAGAGTAGAAAGCTGTTCGACAAAATGCTGTACGGCTTCAATAGCAGCTTCTTTACTAAGCCGTTCTTCTTCTTCAATTTTGCTAATCAATACTCCGTCGTCCAATTGCAATTGGTCGTCAAAAGAAATTTGTTTAGAAGGCGGATAAATTTTTTGTTCGGTTTCGTTAATTTGAGCAAACTGTTCTGTACCTATAAAAGCACCAAAACCTGGTATCACAACCTGGTCAAAATCAAACAATAAGTCTTTGATGTATGCTTCAATTTGCATGGTATTACTAGTTAGTTTTATTAACTCTCGAAGTTTTACTTTCGGTCATCATTCGTTAATCGATATTTGTTGTTTTGGTTGAGTACTTTTACTTCAGATAGCACGAACTCATAAAACGAATATGGGTTACAGATATCGTATTTTAAATTAGGTACATTTTTGTATTGTGCAAATATATCAAAATGATTATTAATGATGTAATTGCCTAAAATATTAACAACTAAAACAATCACCTCGCATGTATTATAAATTGAATGTTTGTTGTATGATTTGGCAAACCTCTTCCTTCGGTCGAAGTGACAGAAAGCTTGTTATTTCGACCAAACATAATAATTGTACGTTTAGATAGCAATTATCTAATTGTGTTAGGCAATCTGAAATCAACAATTTGAGTTCAAGAGGAAGGATATCTTGGTAGAATAAGAATGTAGCAAACCTCAAGCCTTTTCATTCTTCTGTTTTTAGCACTTCTAACCATTCTGAAAAAGTTTTTTTTGCCGATAGTTTATTCCAAAGCAAATCCATCTTTTTCATATCCGACTGAAAAATCTGTTGAATGACATAGCGCGTTACCAAAAGTTGTTGTTCTGTTTTCAAGATATCACTTATTTGGGAGTTGGATTTGATTTCAATGTTGGTATCACCACTGCCGTTGTACAGTGCTTTTTTTAATATCATTTCCAATACTTTTTCTATTTCGATTGTTTTATTTGAACCGGCTGCCCATCTTGCCTGATTCCCTTTTACTTCAAGGCTTCCGGTATAGAACATATCATTATGCTCAGTAGGATAAATAAAAGTTGTTTCAAAAATGTTGGGATTAGTTTTCACTTTTTTTATCTCGGTAACAGAAAGCCCATAGCCACCATTTTGATACGTTTCGTCATTGCGCAAAAAGTTAACCGTCATTGCTCTAATTCCTTCATTGCTATCTAAATCTGGTCCGTGTCCCATTCCATCTTCTGTATTTACCGTTTCTCATTTATGTTCAGGTGGCGTACCTTCACCAACCGTACAATCTCTAAACCAAACCTCAGTATAACAACCATTTTCATATTGTTTCTGTATATCACCACCAAAAGTTTCGGCACCGGCGCACCAAACCCTATTTTTTTCGGGCGCTTTTCCATTGGTTTGGTTGTAGGCACCTTGTTTAAAATAATTCAACTCGCCCTTGTAAGCAGTAGCTTGTTCAGTTCCGTCTTGACCTATTGGAGCAAAAATTTTCATCACCTGTTCGGGTATGTCTTCCCGGTTTACATATTCTGATTCAATGAGACTTTTAGTGAAGGTTTTGGTTTCGTGACCATCACTTTTAAAGGTGAGCTGCATAATACCTTCGTACACGTTCACTTCATAACTAAACTCTTCGCCTAGTTCAATACCATCTTCGGGTTCGGCAGGAAAATCCTCTTTACTGGTACCAATATCAGAAAAATCATAACCCCAAACAGGATAAGAATAATCCCATCTTTTCGAATTGTCGCCTTCGGTATTAATTTCATAATTCCAAAAAACGGAACCTTTGGTGTGGTTTGGGAATTTCTTATAAAATATTTTGAGTGGTTCATTTTCATGCCCTTCTCCACTGTGTATTTGCCCCACTACGGTTGAGTAAGAAGCTGCCACCCGGGCATCGCCGGAGGTAGAAACCTGCATCACTCTGCAAGTAGCGGTTAGCTTGCCGCCTTCTTCGGGTGTCCATTCTCTTTTTTCGTGTAACTCTGTTCGGGTATTGCTGGAGTTTGGTGAAGTGACTCCTGAATTAGGTGTTTTATAAACCACCCAACGTCTTGTACCATCAATTACAGTATAGAAAAAATCTTGATGTTCGAAATCAACAAGATTTTCTACACTTGTTCCATCGCCCATTAACATTTTAAATTTATCCATAAAAGGAATAACCGCACTTGGGTAAACGGTTTTCTGACTCAAGTCGTCATTAGCTGTAAAATAGCCTTCATTCGATATGGCATCATCGCTAATTTCTATATGGGCTGATTTAAACCAAACTTCGGCATAGTTGCCATCGGCATATTGTTTTTGAATATCGCCGCCGTGGGTTTCTGCACCTGAACACCAAACCTTGTTTACTTTAGGATCTTTACCATTAGTTTGATTGTAAGAGCCAAGTTTGAAAAAAAGCCCCTCATCTGCATAAGCATTTTTACGCTCCACGCCATCTTGGCCGATTGGCACAAATAAATTTTTGACTTGTTCGGGCATATCAGCGCGTTCGGCATATTCAGATTGAATGAGATTTTTTGTAAATGTTTTGCTTTCATGTCCTTCACTTTTAAAAGTGAGATACATCATTCCTTGTTTAATTTCTACTTCATATGTTAATTCTTCGCCTAAAGCAATGCCATCTTTTGGTTCAGGTGGATAGGTGTTTTCTTCCCTACCAACAACTGAAAAATCGTAGCCCCAAACAGGGTAAGAATAATCCCACCTGCCTGAATTATCATCGCCTGCGGTATTGATTTCATAATTCCAAAACACAGAACCTTTAGTATGACCAGGAAATTTTTTGTAGAATATTTTGAGCGGTTCATTCTCGTGTCCGTCCGCGCTATGAATTTGACCAATGACTACCGAGTAGGTAGCTGCTACTCGCGCATCGCCTGTTTTGGCAATATTCATTACTTTTAGGGTGGCGTTCAATTTAGCATTCGCCATTGGTGACCATTTTTTTAATTGAGCCAACTCGGTGCGGGTATTGTTTGAAGTGCCGTGCGTATTGCCGGCATTAGGTGTTTTAAACACTGCCCAATTGGTTTTACTATCGTTGGTGGCATAAAAAAAATCCTGATGTTCAAAGTTGGTCGCTTGCCCTGCGTTAGTGCCGTCTCCTAAAATTAAATTCCAATGTTCGAAAAAAGGGATTACGTCGCTTGGGTAAGTTGCTTTTGCTACTAGCTCAGTATTGATGTTGTTTGTGATTTGCTTTTTGCTTAGTGACGCGCAGTTAGTTAGTAGTAATAGTGTACCAATTATTAAGACGCAAAGTGCAATAGATGATTTAAATATTTTTACATTCATAATGGAAAACCTTTTTTGTTGCTTGTTCATAACTGCTAATTTATTGCTTAAAAAATCAAAAATTAGTGATTTGGTTTTGATGGAATATTATGCCCAATAACTCATTCACTTGCTTTGGGGTGTTGCCTTTATTACGATCACCTTTGTTGTTGTTCTTTATTTAAAAACAAATCTTCATCGCAAATGTATTGATTACATCAATTTATCTTTCCTACTTTAAACAATAGTTTATTCAGCATTATCCTTTCTTATAAAGATATATTTTTTGATTTTTTCTCATTCCTAACAAAAGTCATAGTTAGTTTTTATTTGAGGTTGTAATATAGTACAATTCTTTAAAGATGGCATTTAGCAAACAACCTTAATATAAAATTTGCATTCTTAGCAATCAGCTTCAAAAAAAATCTAAACGAAAAATTTGTCATTCCCAAATCAATTCATTATTTTTGGTTAACCAATTTTGGTTGTGCAATTATACTAGAAATTTACAAAAAATAAAAATTGAAAATCCAGTTGATTTAAGCATTGCTCAAATTAGAGATTTGATTTGTTTAAGTGTGGTATAACCAGGTAAAAAGCTGCCACCAGAACGAATGTTAACGGAACATCTTGGCGTAAGTCTCGGGAAGGAACGTGAAGCTATTACGAAACTTAAACGCTATGATTCCATTGCTTGAAGGCTCTATAAAAAACATCATAAATCATAATAATAATAATCAAATATTTTTTAATCCACTTACAAATAACTTAAATGAAAACTTTATTTTTTAAAAGAAACTGGAATTTAATGCTTTTGGCAACCATATTGTTGCCATTAGTCATGGTCACATCTTGTAAAGACGATGGTGATGACCCTATGCCGACACCCGATCCGTCAACCGTTGTAGCGAGCTTTGAAGCTCAGGTTGATGCCGACAATTCTTTAACGTATAATTTTACAAACAATTCAGTCGTAAATGGAATTGATGATCGTACTTTCGATTCTTCGTGGGATTTTGGTGGAGACGGAACTTCAACTGAAGCGAACCCCGCTCATACCTTTTCTGCTGAGGGCACTTATGAAGTAACCTTAATAGTAACTGCCTCTGATGGAGAAGTTGGAAGGACTACTGAGACCGTTGAGGTTACCGCACCTAAAAACAGGTATGCTGTTATGACTGACACAAAAGAAGACGATACCGGTGAGCTTCGATTAGCCGTTGATTCTATCGCAACCGGTAAGGTGACTTTTATGTATAGAGTAGCCGAAGGTCCTTCAATGGATATTCAAGACGGCTTTATTAATGTTACGGGTTCTTCAACGAGTGGTAAAAACTCAATTGTAGAAGTACGGTTAAAAGACAATGCACCGCATGAGTTCCGTGAAGGAGCTTCCGACGAGACGATTGCCGCTGGTAATTTCCCTGAAGGAAAAGCTGACGAATGGGTGGCTGTTGAGATAAGTTGGGCTGCCGATGGTACCAATACCCCAACCTATACGGTGGCGATAGCTGGTGAAACGGTAATTGAAGATGCAGTTAGTACTACCAGAGACCCGAATGATGAAGAAATGGTTGCTGAACATTTAGCAACTACTATTCACGGGGCGCATAATTTCCAGTGGAAGTATGCTTCTAATTCAGCTGTTAGTGATGGTGTTTATCATGTTGATGATATAGTAGTTTATGCTGGAGATACGGTAGTTTTTGAAGATGATTTTCAAGGAAGAGTAGCTGGTGATGATTTAAACCCTGAAGCTAATGCGGATTCTCCTTACCATGAAAATACTTCAGATGCTACAGTAGGTGAAGATGAATAAACTATAAAATAGCTTATTGAGATAATGTAAAGATGTAACAGATATTTTAATATACGAAAAGAGGAGTGTCTATTTAGTCATTCCTCTTTTTGTTTATTGCTTTTAGTGGAAATGATTAATTGACAAAACAAACGGTAAGCCGGAATGATTCCCCTTCTCAAAAGAAGGGGTGGGCTTTTTCGTAAGAAAAAGGTCGGGGTAGTTAAACGAGCAAAAGTTGTACGTTCCATTAACTTCGTAGTAGAACCTATAAATTATTAATCTACATCATATCTTATCAGTTAAGCCAACCAAATTAACGATATCTCCATAGTAATAAACCCCACTTGGCGGCATCTGTGCAACAGTGGCTTCATTGTTGGTTGTGCCTACCCCACGAAGACTTAGTTGTTAGCAGCTGTAAATTCTTACTTTCACTGACCAATTAACAGTATCTTGAATGTTAAACATTTCATTTCTCTTTCTTGTCAATTGTTTACAGACGATATTAAAAATTATTATTTCATAAACTAAATCGAATTGCATTCAACCGTCTATTCCATCATTTTTCAATCTTTCAGCTGGAACAGAATTTACATACAACGTTATTGTATTATCAATTTTATAGTTTAGTTTCACTTCTAAAATAAACTGGTTATATTTTAAAAATTTCATTTGCTTCCTAAGCACTAACTGGTTTAAAATTTCATTTCCTTCCTTATTTTCACTGGTCATACTTTTCAGTATTGTTTTCATCTCGTTATCATAAGGTAATTTGTACTGATCGGAAACATGAAAGTTCCAAGCCACCATACCCATCTTTGCTTTCAGCAAGTATTCTTCTTCAGTTTCAGTACCATTTAAAAGAGGCTCAATAAATTTAATTAATATACTTGAATACGAGATGTAGCTATCATCTTTCATAATTAATTTTGAAAATTTTATTGTTCATTAACCTTTAAATAAACATTCTTGTTATCTAATAATTTATAATCAATAGTTAGAGTTTTATCCATTAAATTCAATTCTCATTTTTGTTTATGGATGCTAAAGGCCTGGCTAAACAACGAAGC
>CALHDG010000191.1 GCA_938023075.1 uncultured Chitinophagales bacterium | reverse complement strand
ATAATAATCATCATCAAAAAAAAACTAACATACTACGCATCGTTCATCGCCGACCAATTATTGGAAGAAAAAATGAGCGACTTTAGTGGTTTGCTGCAAATCCATTTAAGTAGCGGTAAAATAAAATTGAGCACCAAAAATGCCACGTATTCATTCGAAGAATATTATACCGTTTTTGAAAAAGGCTTCCAATTGCTGAACTTTAACAATAAACAATTTAAGGAGGTTTTAATATTGGGTTTTGGTTTGGGTAGTGTGCCTATTTTATTAGAAAAAGTGTATCATAAAAAAATGAACTACACGGGTATTGAAATTGATCCTGCCATTATTGAATTGGTTAAAAAATATATGGATGCAAACATTTTACAACAAGTAAACTTAATTGAAGCTGATGCCTACGAATGGATCAATCAATCGCAGGCTAACAAAAAATTTGATCTAATAATTATTGATTTATTTATAGATCATATTACAGCCCCCCATTTTTTTGAACCGCATTTTTTAAAAAATACTACCAACCATTTAACAAACAACGGACTATTGCTATTTAACACCTTAACCTTTAAAAGCAACAGAAAACAAATGATGGTATACTTTAACCAAACGTTCCAAACCATTTTTCCCAATGCAAAAAACCTAAAGATTGGAACCAATTATCTTTTAAGCAGCAGATAATTAGATAATTAATAGTTATTCATCAACAATCAATAATTATCAAAGTAATGCGGAGGAAATAAATCTACTTTTTATGTCAAAGTCATTTTTTGATAGACGAGGCGAAAAACGTAGTCATAGTGGGGCTAAGACGAGGCTTTTCAACGAAGTATATCGAAAAATGACAAAGACAGAAATGTAGATTTATTTTTGTAGCATTACTAAGCCAATCCCCCTTCTTTCAGCTTCTCTGCATTTTCTGCTAAGCGCAATTGCTCCAAAATCTCCTGCAAATCGCCGTTAATAATAGCATCTAAATGATACAAGGTTAAATTAATACGATGATCAGTTACTCTACCTTGCGGATAATTATAAGTTCTAATTTTAGCACTGCGGTCGCCAGTAGAAACCAACGTTTTCCGCCTGCTCGCAATGGCATCATTGTGCTTTTTCAATTTGGCTTCATAGAGTTTGGTCCGCAGCATTTTCATAGCCGCCTCTTTGTTTTTGTGTTGCGAACGCCCATCTTGACATTCGGCAACTACCCCGGTTGGTATATGCGTTAAACGAACGGCAGATTCCGTTTTGTTCACGTGCTGCCCACCGGCACCCGAAGCCCGGTAAGTATCTACCCGCAAATCTGCCGGATTAACTACTACATCCACTTCATCCGCTTCGGGCAAAACCGCTACCGAAACTGCCGAAGTATGTACCCTACCCTGAGATTCCGTAACCGGAATACGCTGTACCCGATGCACCCCACTTTCATATTTTAAAATACCATACGCATCATCTCCGGCAACCGAAAACGAAATTTCTTTATAGCCACCAGAAGAACTTTCATTTTGCCCCAACAGCTCCACTTTAAATTTTTGGGTCTCGCAATACTTCATATACATGCGGTATAAATCGCCTACAAAAATACCCGCTTCATCGCCGCCTGTACCTGCTCTAATTTCAACAATTACATTCTTTTCATCTTCGGGGTCTTTAGGTATCAGTAATTGCTTAATTGTTTCCTCTAAATTAGCTTGTTCATCTTTTAGCTCGTCTAATTCGCCTTTTGCCATATCCCGCATTTCATCATCTTTTTCATTTTGCAAAAGCTCCTTATTAAAGTCAATGTTACTTAATACATTTTTATAAGTTTCATAGGTATCTACTATAATTTTTAAATCTTTATACTCTTTACTTATTTTGGTAAACTGTTTCATGTCCGATACTAATTCAGGGTCGGTCAGCCGTTCACCCAAACCTTCCCAACGTACTTTTATGGACTCTAATTTGTCTAACATAAGCCGCAAAGATAAAATTTATTGAGGATTAACGGGATAATACTTCATATAAGCCATACCATAAATGTCATTGCCCCAAACAAGCAAATAACGCTTTTTCATTAAATTTTTTTTTGAAGCGAAACCTTAAAACACGATACTAAGGCGGGTCCCGCTTTCCGCTCAAATGCCATTTTGCCAACGCTGCAAAGCCATGCAAAAATGGCATAACCGCTGCAATCGGGGCTATATTAAATATTTCGGTTCTTCGTAAAACAAAAAAATGAAGGCACTAAAAAACAGAAAATATAAAACACCTTGATACACTTGTCGAATTTCCCCTATTCTTTAAGTTTTACTACCATTTTAAGGGCAAAAATATCTTACTGAATTATCAATGGCTACTGGCAATTTGTGTTTGGCATCAGCGGCTACTTGTACATTGTATCCTACCTTGCAGTTTGGTTTGCTCTTTGGTCTGCTCTGTTGGTTCAGTTTCCAGATATTTGAAGTTGAATGGTGTCAGATCCTGTGAATCCACAAATGCATCAATAATTCTGGCAAAGCTTTGTAGATGAACCATATCTTCGAGCGAGAGCAGCCGTATTTGCTGACGATCTATCCCTTTTATGTACTTCATTAGCATACAAATTTTCTAAAGCATGAAGATAAAAAAACTCTCAAACGCCCAAGAAATTTTAAAAATAATATGTGCTGAAAGGGAAAAGATTTTGCACAGTCTGTCGTTTGGCTTCAAATAAATATTTTCAAAAAAACAGTCTACATGCTGTTTTAGAAACGATGAGAAAATAAATTGATCAACTCCGATAAAGTCATTTTTTGATAAACGAGTTGAAAAACGTAGGCTTAGTGGAGCTAAGACGAGGCTTTTCAAGGAAGTATATTGGAAAATGGCAAAGTCAGATGGTAAATTTATTTTTTTATCGTTCCTTAAAGATGATGCCAACTCGAAAGATGACACCTTTTTAAAAGATGTTACCTTATGCTGTCATCTTCTCCGGGTTTTTTCCTACCTCAATCTCGTTAATGAATAACTAATATCAATTAACAAATAATTATTATTCGTTTTTAATATTATTTTTCACTTTAGATAGCCGCTCTCTAAAAAACTGAAATATTGTTGGTTGGCAATAATTACATGATCGGCGAGATGAATATCGATGAGCTTACCGGCAGCTCTAATTTTTTTGGTGAGCTCAACATCCATTTGGCTGGCGCGCAATTGCCCATCGGGATGGTTGTGTACCATAATAATGGAGGTTGCCAAGAGGTTAATCGCTTTTTTAAGTATTAAGCGAACATCAACAGTTGCGTGCGTTAAGCCGCCAATGCTAATGCATTCTTTTTTAATAATTTTTTTGTGGTTGTTTAAATAGATTAACCAAAACTCTTCGTGCGGCAAATCGCCAATAAGTGGGTTGAGTAAGGTGAATACATCTTTGGGGGTGATGATGGTTTGGCGTTCTTGTATGGCAGTTGCTTGCCGGCGCCTGCCCAACTCTAAAGCAGCGGCAATGCTAATGGCTTTGGCTTCGCCAATACCTTTAAATTGTTGTAAATCGGTTAAAGTGCATTGAGCTAATTCATGTAAATTGTTGTTAAAACGGCTGAGCATTTTTTGCGCTAAGGCTACTGCCGAATCTTCGCGGTTTCCGCTACCAATTAATATGGCAACCAACTCGGCATCGCTTAAAGCGCGCCTGCCTTTTTCTACTAATTTTTCTCGCGGACGATCGGCGGCTGCCCAATTTTTTATGGTATAGTTAGTGTTGGTTTCGTTTGACATACTTAACTTGTTTGGTCTTCAAAAACGTTGATGTGTTTTTGTAAACTTTGGGGCAAGCGTTTTTGTCCACTTCTAAAATTGATAATCGCTTTTATTTGTGGATTCGTATAATAAGTCAACTCGATCAGTGTACCAAATTTTTCATTAATAAACATGCCGCTAATAACAAAACCTGCTTTTAGTTTCGGAATGATGATGGCATTATTGGTAGCGTTATGTATGCTGGTTACTTTTTGATAGCCCTCACTTTTGGCATAGCTCAACATTAACTGCAGTACAGCGGTATACAATCCTTTTTGGCGATGGGCTTCGAAAATGGCGGTGTTGTGCATGTACCATTCGTCTACATCTTTTTGATAAGCCGTACACCAACCAATTAACTCTCGCTCTTGTTCAATAATATAACTAAACCGTTGGGGTGGTTTTGTCAATTTTATTTTGTCATTCAATTGTTGCTTTTCAGCCTCACTAAAAACACTGAAGCGATTAAAATCAACCGTGTTAGGAAAAACGGTAGTCCGGTACTTTTTAAGGATGTTAAATATGGTTGAATTATCTACAACTATAGCATAGTAATTTTGCAATAAATGAATTGGCTGGTTCATTCAGCTAATATAATGAATAGTTGTTTAATATACGGCTCGCGGATTGCCTTGTAGCACTAAGGCTGCCCAGTATTTAGGATGCCTTAAATTGTTTTCATGTTGATTAGCTAAATAATCTAACTTAGCTTGACGCAAGGCTTCGCTTTTAGTTTGACCGTTTTTCAAATATTGATAAAATGATTGTATAATTTCTGAAGTAGAATAATCATTCACATTCCATAAAGTCATCACTTCGCTTTGGCTGCCAATGGTTCTAAATGCTCTGGCTAAAGAGGCAATACCTTCTCCTCTATTTTGTTTACCATAACCCGTTTCACAGGCACTTAATACAATCATTTCGGCGGGGCATTGGTGGTTTAAAATTTCATCTCTAGTAAGGATATTGTCTGATTCATTTCCGTAGGGTGAAAAATAAATTCTGGAATTTGCTGCATCTAACGTATCTGCCGAAGCGTGGGTACTTAGGTGTACGATGTTGTAATTGGAGAACTGTTTTAAAAAATCACTTTTGGTTGCTGGATTTAAATTCTTTCCTTTAAACAATTTTACTGCCATGTCTACTTCTATTTTAGAATATGGTAAGGAATCCAATTTAGTTTCATAATTGCTAAAATCTTCAACACTACTGCCGAGTAGATTGATGACTTCTTTAACATCTGATTTTCGTTTTTGATTAAAAAAGGAACTATGCAAATCGTAGCTGATGGTATAATCGTTCAACAGATAATCGCCGTCTTTCGAAGATTGCTGTAATGCCTCAAAGGGTAAGGCACTTAGTATGCCATCGGGTATTATTATTAAGTTGGCTTTACTTGGTTGGTGGTTATTGTTTAAAGAAAACGGGTTGAATCGTTCAAAAAAACTTTTTGTAGATGGGTTTCTAACAGGTAAGTGAGCAAGAGCTTTTTTTAATAATTGTTGATACAGTTGATAGCCTAAGTTTTTAGCATTGCCATAGTTGCTGATGGAATTGCGAAAAGCGATTATATTTTTGGTTATTAATACGGGGTTTTCTATTTCAATAATGTTAAATTGGTTTTGGGTAAAGAGAAAACAATAGATGAGGCTATCGCCATAGAAATAGTTGAGGAGGGCTTGGTTGGCTTGTAGCTTGGCTTGTAGTTTTTCAGGTTGTACCAAATGTTGGTTAAACTTGTTGAAAGCCGTTAAGCCATCAGATTCAAGAAGTTTTGCTTCTAATGCTTGTTTTTTTGTAAATAGCTTTTGTGAAAAATTATTACTGTCAGATGATTTTCTTAAGTGTCCTTCAAGTTCGGTTATTTCTTTTCTAAGTGTTGATAGTTGGAGTTTGATAGTTTGCGGTAAAAAGTTTTCGGCATACCGGCTATTGATTTCCCAAAACAAAGTTTTCATGCTGCTGCGTTGGGCAATTTCGAAGGCTTTTTGTTGGTATTGATTATTTTGTTCGGGATATACTTGGGCTAAAGTTTGGCAGAGTGCTATGGCTTTTTCGTAGTAGTTGTAAGTGTAGTCAGATAAATACGTGTTCGCCTCTTCGAAGCTGTAATTTTTTCGCATTTCGTCGGCAGCGGTGTAGCTTAGTTGGTAGCAGTTTAAGGCGTGTTTTAGGTTAGCCTTGTCGCCAGATTGCTGGTACATTTTTTTAAAGACTTCGGCTTTATCGGCGAGGGTTGTTAGTAGGTAGGGGTTGCCGACGATTTGGTTGGGGCTTGGGTTTTGGTAGATGGTTTTGTAGGTGAATTGGGGGTTGATGAATTGTAGGATTTTTTGGTACTCATTTATTGCATCTTTATATAGTTTTTGTTTATCATATAGAAGAGCTTTTGTGAGTAGATAATCGGCATAAAAATGTTTAGATTTAATATTAATTTTTTCATTTTCGATTAAGGCAAGTATTTCTAATAGTTTGACTTCAGCAACATTGTATTTTCCTAACTCAATATTCACTTCAGCCTGATTTTTTAAGATAATAGCTAAATTTTGATAGTTATTAGTTTCTCGGTAATAAGTCTCTGCAATAATATATTTTTCCAATGCTTTTTTATACAAACCAATCTCCACATATATATAGGCTAAATTAGTTTCAAAGTTTATTTTCTTAGTTTTTGAAATTCCTTCGATTTTATCAGCTTTTAATCGTATTTCATGTATTAAAATAGTATCCTGATTCCAATTAAAAATGTTATTTATCATTTCATTGTATGTACTAAAAAGTGAAACGTTATATCCGTTTTCAATACATATTCTTTCAGCAGTTTCAAAATAGTTATGCGCTTTATTAAAATCTTTCTTAAGCATCCATAAAACTCCTAATTTTCGGTAAGTGATTGCCGAATACTTGTCATTGAAAGTTGATTTAAAAATTTGAAGGGCTTTATTGTAAGTTTGTAATGATTGTTCAACTAAATTGGTTTCTCGGTAAGCAGCTCCTAATCGATAATATAACATACCTTTTATGCTATCATTAGTTTTATTTTTTACGCAACTATCTGACTTTAAACGTTTTAATTTAATGGTTAAGATTTCAATTCTATCATTGTACGCTTTTTCATGTATTTTTCTTAGTGAGTCAAATTTTTCATACCATTTTTCTAACTCACAATAATTTTCAGGTTGCTCATTTTCTAACAAATCTGAGAATGGATTGATTTGACCAACCGAAAACTTAGTCAAAATTAAAAGTAAAACCAGTAAATAAACTTTCATTAGTATTTAATAAATTTTTCAGTGATGGTTTTATCCGCATATTTTAATTGAACCAAATAAACTCCTTTAGGCCATTTCGAAATATCAATACTCGATGAGTTCTGAGATGTATTTCGAGATTTATAGAATCTTTCGCCTTGGTTATTAAATATTGAAAATTTTTCATATGCTATTTCATCATCAAAAGTTAATTGTATGTAATTTGAAGCAGGGTTAGGATATATTGAAAATTTTAAAATCCTTAGTTCATCTCTTTCAATAGCAACATATCCTAAATTGTTTTTTGAACCGTCAACATCAGTTTGTGTCAACTTATAATAGGTAAGTTTATCTTTAGGATTTGTATGTAGATAATCATATTTTTTTTGTGTTGAAGAAGTCATTAATCCATTAACTTGATGTAATTCCTTAAACTCAATCCCATCAAATGATTGATAAATAGTAAAGTAATCGTTTTCAATTTCAGATGCCGTTGCCCATTCTAACAGGTTACCTTCTTTTTTAGCTTCACCTTTAAAATACAACAACTCTATTGGAAGTTTTTTGCATTGAATAGGCTCGCTTATAAACAAATCTCCCCAACCGCTTCCATCATCTAAAACTATAATTTGATAGTTTGAACCATCAGGTATATCAGAAACAAAAACCCTTTCTTGTGATGCAACTAAACCATTATAAATACCCCCAATTGTATAGCGTTCATTATTCGGTTCATAATCTGCCGCTCCTCCGGTTATTGAAAAACCAACTTCAAAAGTACAAGTTTCTTTACGACAAAAAACATTTGAATTAATTTGAATGGGTTCATAAAATACAATTGGAGTAGATTTTAAATCTATAGATACACAAAAATAATCTAAATCGGGTTCGTTGTTTTCATCTGCAGGAACTACAATGCTTGATACAAACAGTTCTTCATTTCTCTGGTAATTGCCATTATTTGTAAATTCACCATTTTCATTAAAATCAATTACCTCATTTAAATCTCCTCTGTGTAACACATAAAAATGTTCGAAATCATCTATAGTAACTACATTTTCGGCTGCTACTTCACTTGGTTGACCGGCGCAAACTTCTATCATATCATCAGGAATAATTCCAGGGTCAATAACATCACAATCAGGTATGTTAATTATATATTTTCTTTCCCATTTAGTCGTATCTTTTATAGTAACCAAGTATTCACCAGCACCTACGTTATTTAAGTTATATGTATTTTCTCTAATTTCATTTTGCCACTCCCATTTAATTTCATAATCAGGAACGCCACCGTAAACAATAGATTCTATATTATAAAGGCTTATTGGGTCGTTGGATGCTTTGTTAATAATATATTCGAAAAAAAGCGGTGGAGGTTCATTGATTGTAACACTGTCTGTATAGATTTCTTGTTTAGAATTGTAAATAGTGTAATAATATGTTCCGTTTGCCATAGTATCTCTTGTTGCAGAACCAGCGAATGACATGGTGTCTCTTAAATCCCTCCATTTTAATTTATAATTTTCATTTGGTTCAATTTTCAAATTAAATGAACCATCTAACGAATCATAACAAGAAACGTGTTGAACAACAGTATCTATTTTAACCGGGGTAATCTTCCCCCGGTTTACATACACTATTTTTCTACCAATAACATATTTCTCTATTCCAGTTTCATTATCACAATGGCTCGCAACTACCATATACAATTTATCTTTTTTTGGAGAAACTTTTATTGTATCAGTAGTTTGCTCATCAGGCCACCAAATATATTTATCTGGTGTAAAATCAAGTTTGCTATAATCTGGTTTTAAAATAGTATCTTCACCTAAGTTAATTGTACAACTGCCTTTTAAAATTGAATTTTTAACCCGCACTAAAGTATCACAAACGCAACTATTGAAAATACAATCAATTACAGTTTCTGCCTCATTATCATCAAAATAGATATCTGCAATATTACAAAAAAATGGACTTGTATAGATTCCGTTAGCCTGAACCCTAAATTTAACTTCATCCATAGTTTCTATTGGCGGAAATTTGGTAAGGTAATCTGCGTTTTTTTTACCTTTTAACATAATGCTATCAAAAGCAAGGGTTATTGTATCATTGTATAAGAAAGTAGAGTTTATATCCTTTGTCAATATTAAACATCCGGTATCCGGAGTATGTAAAATTGTTGTAATTGGCTTCTTCCAAATAGTATCATTATCAACCAAACAACTATCACTGGTTACCAGTTCATCAATATTATGGTATAATAGATTTTTGGTTTGGAAACATTCAACACTGTTAATTTTCATAGGGGGAACAATGCTATCAACTATACTTATTGTTTCGGTTGTTCCTTCACCATCGTTTTCAAAATGAATGAACATGTCTAAATAGTTAACAGCCAATTCTTCGCAATTTTTATTTGTGTCAGATAAAGTCATTAATTTGAAACTTGGGTCGTGCGATTTCGCGGTTTCAAGTATTAATTCATCTTCGTATGTATCACAGCCATTTGTGTACAAAATGTTAAATACTATTTCTTCCCCAATGGGCACATTAGGGTCAATACGAAAATTTGCCAAATAATTACGTTGTTCGTTTCTTTTGATGTTTGGAAGGTTCGCATTAAACATAACCTCGTCATCCATTGGCTTTACTTCTTGTTCAATTTTATCTTTGTAATAATCTTCAAGACTGTCCACATAAAATATGTATTTGCTTTTAACAGAAAAATTAATTGTAGAAAAAGTTGATTGCTTGTTACAATCATTTAAAAGACTCAACACAATGGTTAGTGGATGCCCGGGTACGGCACTTCGAGTATTTAGTAATTCTACACTTTTGCCATTGGTGATTTTTGCTGTTTGTTCATTTTTATTTGGAATTAACCTGTTGCTGTTAGGCTCACTAATGGTTTCTTGTTCAACACTTAATAAAATTCGTTTTTCCTCTTCTTCATCTTCTTCTGGTGTTTTAATTGGAGTAATTTCTATTCTTGCATCATAATTTTCAGTGTCTGTATCATAATTATGAAAAATTCTACCTTCACTTTCGGTGGTGATAAGAAAGCTTCCATCCATAAAATTCCAAAAATAACTCCAGCCGGGTTGTTGACCGGGGGAAATGGGTTCGAGTTTAGGTAATTGCCTCCTGTCAATTTTATATTCAAACCGATTTGCAACAGAAGCACCTCTTTCGGCAAAAAAAGATTGTTCTTTTTTGCTGATAAGATTATCAGTAGAATCAAATAGAGCGTTTAATGAATCTTTACTCAATACATCTTGCCCAAATAAACAATTAGTAATTAAACAAAACAGAACAACAAGCATAGCATTTTTCATAAAACAGAACAGTTTAGTTTTCATAATAAAGATATAATTTTTTTTTAATAAAGTCAAGTGGTGTTTAATAAAGGCAGAGGTGAAAACCCAACCTGAAAAAAAGGTTGTATAGTAGTTTTAAGTGTAAAAGGCGGTATATGGAAAAAGGTGAGGCTTTGTAGGTATATTTTTTTTAACTTTTTCATAAAGTAAAGGTGACACCTCTTGGAGAGAGGTCACCTTTTTGGGCGAAGATGACATCTTTTAAAAAAGGTGTCATCTTTGGTAATACATTTGAACGTTTATTTACTTTCTAATTGTTCAACACGTTGTCGTAAATTATTATTTTCAGTTTCGAGTTGATTAACTGTACGCAGCAGCCCGCCTAATAAATCATCTACATATT
>CALHDG010000190.1 GCA_938023075.1 uncultured Chitinophagales bacterium | reverse complement strand
TGTCCATTTTTACCTTTGAGATTTTCCGATCTACTTCATTAAAAATACTCGTCTTAGCACCACTAAGCCTGCGTTTTTTAACTTGTATATCAAAAAATCTCTTTGCTAAAATTTGAACATTTATTTTTTCTTCATTCCTTATGATAAAAGATGTGAAAAATAGGCAACTTTTTTTATAAATAGTAGTACACTATATTAGATAAAATAAAAAACTACTTTGATTGTTGATTTTTTCAGTCAACTCCTGTATTTTTTGTTTTTATTTTAAATATGTAACTCCGCTCTAATTGTTTCAAATTCAATATCTACCATTATACAAGTATTATTTATTTAATATTGATATGAAATAAATTAAACAGCTTTCAAAAATATTAAAATGTAAAAGAAATATTTTAATCAACATAAGGAATAGGGGACGCTTTTTTTGGCTACCCCCTATTTTGTTTAATCATTTCATACTAAATTTTAAATATTAGGAGTTCTTGAATCAAGTTTAACAAGAGCTTTTCATTGAAAATACTCATCAGAATTATAAGTTATGTTCCGTTTGAAGACAAGTTCAGTCCTCTTAGCCTTTCGTAAATAAAGAGCATTGATAATTTTAGGTTTGGAGATTAATATTGCAAGACTGCTCACTTCAATAGAGGTAACAAGCTAATTTTGATACTTTTCTGTTTTCGGCTGCCATCGGTTTTTCTTTTTACGAAGAACCGACGTTTTTAAACTAGCCCCGATTGCAGCGGTTATGCCATTTGTGTGAGGCATTGCAGCGTTGGCAAATGGCATTTGAGCGGAAAGCGGGACCACCGTTATAATAATGCTGCAAAATTTCGCTTCAAAAAAAATTAACGCAAAAGTGTTAACTTCTTTGTTGCTTGAATAAACTTGTCCGTTTGAATCTCTTATAAGTTTTGAATGATTTTATCGATAATATTTACTAACATTACAGTATCTTAATTTTACAAAGCTTCAATTTTTCTGATAGAAATATGCTTTGGAGAGAATAGTGTTTTAGTCAAGTCCCCATCTATTTTGTAAACCAAGTAAATAAGGTGATTATGAAAATTAATTGTACTATCAAAATCTATAAAGAGCTCTTAATATTGATATTTGTTTTTTTGCTTTCCATAATATGGGGGTACCCGGTTTCTGCTCAAGATAAAACTTATCAAGTTAAGGGTACGATAACAGATGTGAAAACAGGCGAACCACTAATTGGCGCTACCGTAGTTGTAAAAGAAGCCTCTAAAGGCATCATAACCGATATTGATGGTAAATATGTTTTAGACTGCCCAAAAAATGCTACATTAGTTATCTCTTATGTGGGTTACGATACCAAAGAAATTTTGGTAGAAGGAAGGTCTGTTGTAGATATTCAATTATCGCAAGGCATAGAATTAGAGCAGGTAACGGTAGTAGGCTCAAGAGGTAAACCACGCACCGATGTTGAACGCCCCGTTCCGGTTGATGTGGTAAGTGCCAAAGAATTAAAAATTACCGGACAAACCGATTTAGGGCAAATGGTGCAATTCTCCTCCCCTTCTTTCAACTCGGCAAAATATGGCGTTAATGGCACTACCAATTATGCAGACCCAGCTTCCTTAAGAGGTATGGGACCGGACCAATCGTTGGTATTAGTCAACGGAAAAAGACGACATCCATTCTCAACTTTAAACCTGAATGTTGCGCCCGGTTTAGGTAATGTAGTGACTGATTTAAACAGCATTCCATCGGGTGCTATTAAACGGATGGAAGTTTTAAGAGATGGTGCAGCCGCTCAATATGGTTCTGATGCTATTGCCGGTATTATTAATATGGCTTTAGAAGATAAAAATGACGGTGGGTCATTTACTACCACTTCCGGTTATCACAGTACCGCACCAAAAGACGATGCAAGCGGTGGCAGAACCTTTAATGACGGAGCAACCTTTAAAAGTTCTTTAAATTATGGAATTGGACTTGGCGCTGCAGGCAGCTACTTAAATATGACCTTAGAATATTTTTCTTTTGCCGGCACCAATCGCTCCGATTATTATAGTGGAACCATTTATCCATCTGTACCGGAAGACCAAACAAGAGATGACAATGGCAACATTATACCCACCTTTGATTATCCATATTTAACGGAAGACCCGAGAACAGAACGGTCTGTCTATCCGCAAGAAGATTTTGTAGTAGGCAATTATGGCAGCAATGAAAATGAAACCAAACAGGCTTTCGCCAATTTAAAATATCCTATTGGCAGTACCGGTTTCAATTTGTATGCCTTTGGTGGTTATTCTGTAAAAAATATTGTTGCCTATGGTTTTTTCAGAAATCCGGCAAGATATTCGAGAGCCGTGCTTACCGTTTTTCCGGATGGTTATGTGCCGCTATTGCCAGGAGAGTCAGAAGATTTTTCTACCACCGTTGGTATAAATAGAGACTTGCCGAATGAGTGGAATTTTGATTTATCATATAGCATTGGACATAATGATTTGGAGTTATGGAATAGAAATAGTACTAATCCATCCTTGGGTTCTTCAACACCAACCTCTTTTTATGTGGGTAAATATTGGTCACGACAAAATATTATTAATGCCGATGTGAAAAAAGATTTGGGTAGTATTGGCAGTTTAGCCGGTTTAAATGTTGCCTTTGGTGCAGCTTACCGAACGGAGCAATACCAACAGTTTTTGGGCAGTGATGCCAGTTATGCCGTAGGTCCATTAGCAGTAGAATTGGGTAAAGATGTAGGCGCAAGTGCCCGCCCCGGTATTCAAGATGAACGGGATGTGAACAGAAGCAATATAGGAGCCTACGCAGATATAGAAGCCGACTTTAGTGAAAATTTACTGGTAGCGGCGGCTGCCCGCTTTGAAAATTACAGCGATTTCGGAGCTAACATTTCCGGTAAGTTGGCGGCTCGTTATAAAATAGCAGATAACTTCGCCGTGCGTGGTTCATATAACAGAGGATTTAGAGCACCTTCGGTGGCTCAGTTAGGTACGGTCAATAATACTTCAACCGTGCAAAACGGAGTGATTGTAATTACCCGACAAGTGGCTTCTGATGATGACCGTTTAGAGCAACTCGGTATTGAAGATCCCAAGGCAGAAATTTCTGATAACTTTAATATTGGCTTAACAGCAAAATTATTGGATGATAATTTATTGTTAACTGTAGATGCTTACCAAATAAATATTAATGAAAGAATAGTAATATCAGAAAGATTAAATACGGCAGATTATCCAGCAGTGGCTGCATTGTTCCCGAATGAAAGAGAAATTCGTTTTTTTACCAACCACATTGATACCGAAACGCAAGGAATTGATTTGGTGGCATCTTATAGAAAAGCATTTAACATAAGACATAGTTTAAATATAAGCCTTGCCGGCACCTTTAATGCTACCGAAGTAGTTGGTCAAAAAGATACACCACAAGCAATTTTAGCCGGTGCTGCTGATGAAGAACAGGATTTAAAATTGTTAGGATTAACGGCAACTGAATTGATTGAAGTCGCTGTTCCACGACAAAAAATATTGTTGAGCGCACAGTACAACAATTCAGGATTTGGCATTAGCGCTAGAGTAACTCGCTTTGGCGAAGTACAAGCTTTTAGTCGGGGTTTAAGTGGCAAAGATGATAATGTAATTTGCAACGAAGCCGGAACAAGATGTGTACAAACCTATGCTGCCAAAGTGGTTTCTGATTTAAGTTTATCTTACAATTTTTCTGAAACGTTTGGGTTGACTTTGGGCAGTAACAATATATTTGATGTGTATCCCGACAAATACAATACCAGCAGAAATGGATACGTTGGAAGTGCCAGCTCATACGCCAGTGGACAAATTCCATACTCCAGAAACTCCAACCAATTTGGCTTTAATGGAAGGTATATTTACTTAACCGGCATCATGAATTTTTAAGTACCATAAACAAATATCTCAAAGCTGACATCTTTTAAAAAAGGTGTCATTTTTGCTAAAGAAAATTTTAATACAAGTAGTTAATGTTTTTTAGAAGCGAAACAGTTGTGGCTCGTGGAAACACCTGTCCCGCTTTCCTTACACCCCGACACTTCGTGGGCTATATCTTTTTGCTTTGCTTCAGCACCTACGCAATAAAAAGGATGCCGCTGCAATCGGGGCTATTTTAGAAACGGCGGTTTTTCGTGGAAGATTTCTCAAAGGTGACATCTTTCAAAAAGGTGTCATCTTTGCAAAAGGTTTTTTATCCAATGGAACCTGTTCCATTGTACTTTTATAAACAATAAGCAACAAGTGAACAGGTTCACTTGGAAAAAGTAATTGTAAGTCCAATTTATTTCTTTTAAATTTGTACCATATTGGTACGCAAAATGAAATAAACATGACAATTATAAGCAGTAGAGAATTCAGACAACATCAAAAAATGTATTTCGAAAAAGTAGATAATGGAGAGCAAATTATTGTGCAGCGGGGTAAAGACAAATCGTATGTAATTACTCCAGTAGATAAGCAAGATATATTTTTAAATAAACCCTTATTAACAAAGTTGACTAAAAGTATGCAAGAAATAAAAAAAGGGAAAAGCAAAAAAATAAATACTCCAAAGGAAATTTCTGATTTATTGGGTTTATGAAATACACCTTAGAGTTTTCCAATTGTTATCTTATTAATTTTTGAACATCATAAACAAATATCTCAAAGGTGACATCTTTTAAAAAAGGTGTCATCTTTGCAAAAGGTTTTTCAGGTATGATTGAAAGGTTTATATTAATCTCGGATTTGAATAATTTCAGTTCAAAATGACGTACTTTTCCACCGTCATACTGGAAAAATTTATGGAGCTTGCGTAATAAATTTTATCCAGTATCTCCTATAGTTTTAAAGTGAAGATTTTGATATGCTTGAATCTATACCGAGAATAATTGTGAGAATAGCTAAAAGACTTTTGGAGACAATGCTTCAACCACCCATTGTCAATTGTCTTACAAATCAACTGTTGATATGAATTTGACTTGTTATATTTGAACATAAATTAATAAAATTCAAACTTGAAAAAAACAAATAAAATCTGGAAGCCAGTTGAGTTTAGCACAGTTTGGAAAAACTGCGATACGTCTATATTGGATGATTTAAGTGCCTCCTGGTTTTTGAAGCGGGAAAAATGGAAAGATGACTCAGCGGAATACATCGAATTGATGAATCGTTTAAAGAGAGAGCATGCCATTGAAACAGGTATTGTCGAGCGGCTTTATAGTTTGGATATTGGCATTACTGAAACTTTTATTAAGGAAGGTTTTAAACAAAGCTATTTGAGCCATAACGATACCAACATACCGGAAGATGATTTGATGAATTATTTAAATGACCATGAGCAAGCCATCAATTTTGTGTTTGACGTGGTTAAAGAGGAACGCCCTTTCTCCAATTCATTCATAAAGGCTTTACACCAATTGGTATGTAGAAATCAAAAATTTGCCGAAGGAAGAGACCAGTTTGGAAACCGATTAGAAATCCCGTTACTAAGAGGAAAATATAAAATAAGAGAAAACAATCCGACCGGAAAAGATGGAACAGTAATCAAATATTGTCCGCCAGAACATGTGGACGCAGAAATGGATAATTTAATCCGGCTTTATGAAGAACATACTTCCAATGTTCATCAGCTAATTATGGCAACTTGGTTTCATCATGCTTTTACTACTATTCATCCTTTTCAAGATGGTAATGGAAGAATAGCCCGTTTGTTAGCCAGTTTAATTTTTATAAAATATGACTTATTTCCATTTACCGTAAACAGAGATGAAAGAGTACGCTATATTAAAGGTTTAGAACAAGCCGATAAAGGAGAGCCACAGGATTTAGTAGATTATTTTGCTGCTGTTCAAAAGCAAAATATTGAGAATACTTTGGATTTGGAGTTGGAATTTGCTGGTGATTCTTTGGAGGCGGTGCAGGATATTTTTGCACAGAAAGTGGCTGATTTGAAAGAGGATGAAGAAAGGAAAATCGAAGAAAGGAAGGAAGTCAAAAGAAAATTAACAGACATTTATACGTTCTGTAAATCGGTGATGGATACTTATAAAAATGATTTAGAAAAGAAGATAAAGGGAAATGCCAAAGTCTATCTAAGCACCAAAACTGATTTATTGAACCTTAGTGAGTATCAAAATCGAAATTTCAAATTTGCAAATTATACAGATGTAATAATTAAATTTGAATTAGATAAAAGTAAATTTTTGATAGATTGTTATATAATGTTGAGTGGTAATTTTAAAATAGTTGCGATCGCTTTTGGAGGCAACAAACAATCCCATACCTTTTCAATAGCTGATGACTTTGAGCCCAAAAAGAAAAACATCAAAAAATTTATGGAAAAACAACTAACTATAGAGTTAGCAAAAATAGTGAAACAACTTTAGGTTTGATATGGTATAAAATGAAATGCCACCAAGAACAACCGATTCAATGGAACATGTTCCATTGGAATTTTTTTGCCACGAAGAACAACCGCCTGAACAGTAGCCCCGATTGCAATGGAAATCCTTTTTGTGGAATGAAATGGAACAAAAAGATTGGAATGGAAAGCGGGACGGGTGTTTGTTAGTTGTTGGTCGTTCCGCTTCAAAAAAAATAAAAAAAAATGATGAATTATAATAGGCTGTTTTAATTTGGAAAATTTACTACTCATAATAACCTGCCTTACATTGGGCTACGGCTTAAAACATTGGGGCATTTTGGGCGACGCTGCCATATCGGTATTTAACCGGTTAATCATTTATTTTTTCATTCCATTAATCGCCTTGCATCACGTACCAAAAATTGAGTTTAATGCCGCTTTAATTTGGTTGACCTTAACCCCTTTTATTGTCTTTGTATGTAGCGCATTGTTTTTTCAACTGATGCAATTGTTTTTTAAATGGGATGTGCCGACCAAAGCTGCCTTAATATTAACAACCGGCATCAGCAGCACTTCCTTTGTTGGTTTTCCGGTTTTTGAAATATTGTATGGTGCGCAAGGCTTGGCTTATGGCGTATTGTTGAGTTTGGGTGGCACTATTTTGGTGTTCAACACTTTAGGCATTGGCACACTGTTTTATTTTACTAATCAAAAAACAGATTGGTTATCTATCTTAAAAAAGATAGGCACCTTTGTACCTTTTATAAGTTTTTTAATAGCCGTTTTTTTTAATGTTGCAGGTATTTCTTTTCCGTTTTTAGTAGATGAAATTTTAGAACAACTAACAGCTCCCTTTTCGGTAATTGCCTTGTTGACTATTGGAATGCAAATCAACTTAAAAATCAACAATAAAATTATACAAGAATTATTATTGGGGCATTTGTACAAATTGATTATTGCACCCTTGCTAATTTTTGTATTAGTTTGGTTAGTTTTTGATGTGCAAGATTTAGTCGGCAGACTTTGCGTAATGGGTGCTGCTATAGGTTCTATGAATGCCATGTCCATCTTAACTGCCGAAAAAGGTTTACGCCCGCAGTTAGCTACTTTAATGCCGGCTATCAGCATTCCCATTTCCATACCTTTACTTTTTTTAATTGATTTGTTGTTGTCATGAATTTCAAAAAACTGATACCAGGTTTATTAGGTCCTATCTTATTTATAGTAATCTTACAATACTTCCATCCCGAAGGATTAAGCAAACAAGCCAATGCAGTTTTAGCTTGCACCGTTTGGATTGCCATTTGGTGGATTTTTGAAGTGACCAACATAGCGGTTACGGCGTTGTTGCCCATCATTTTATTTCCATTAACTGGCGCTTTACCAATAAAACCAACAACGGCATCTTACGGACATAAATACATCTTTTTATATATGGGTGGTTTCATTTTAGCATTGACTATCGAAAAATGGAATTTGCATAAACGCATTGCCATCAATATTATTAGTGTGTTGGGCGCAGGCATTTCAAAAATTATTTTAGGCTTTATGGTCGCCACCGCATTTATGTCGATGTGGATTTCGAACACCGCTACCACCGTAATGATGTTGCCTATTGGATTAGCCATCATCGCTCAATTAAAAGACCACCCCGATACGGTTGAAGATGAACATGCCATGTTTGGTAAAGCCTTAATGTTAGCCATCGCCTATAGTGCGTCCATTGGTGGAATGGCAACGCTTTTTGGTACGCCGCCCAACTTGGTTTTAACAGGTATTGTGCAAGAATTGTATGGCGTAGAAATTGGTTTCGCTCAGTGGTTTACGTTTGGTTTGCCTATTTCGTGTTTACTGCTAAGTGTTTGTTGGGTTTACCTAACCCGCTTCGCCTTCAAATTTAAACTGGACGAATTTCCGGGTGGCGCAACAGAGATCAAACGGTTAAAAGACAACTTAGGCAATTGGAGTACAGAAGAAAAGCGGGTGTTAGTGATTTTTGCTTTAACGGCTTTCTTTCTTATTTTCAGGCAATGGTTTCAAAATTTCGTACCCAAATTAGATGATACCATAATTGCTATGACTGCTGGTATGTTGCTCTTTTTAACCCCTTCAACGAACAAAGGCGAAACGCTAATTCGCTGGAAAGAAGCCGTTAAAATGCCCTGGGGCATTATGATTTTATTTGGTGGCGGTATGGCTATTGCAGCCGGTTTTCAAGAAAGCGGTTTAGCCCAATGGATAGGCAGTCAGTTTGAATTGTTGCAAGGTTTGCCTATGTTATTATTGCTGTTCATTTTAATAACTTCGGTTAATTTCTTAACCGAAATTACTTCTAACTTAGCCACTACTGCTATGCTTTTACCTATTCTCGCACCCATCGCTTTAAGTATTGGCGTACATCCGTATGCTTTAATGGTGGCGGCAACCGTTGCAGCTTCATGTGCTTTTATGTTGCCGGTCGCAACCCCGCCCAACGCCATCGTTTTTGGTTCAGGTTATCTAACTATTCCTGATATGTTTAAAACCGGTATTTGGATGAATGTGATTTCAATTGTGTTGCTTACTTTAATTGTGTATTTGGTTTTGGGTCCGCTTTGGGGTATTGATTTGAGTGTTTTTCCGGAAGCTTTTCGAAAGTAAATAGCGAAAATAGTCGACAAGTTTATTAAAATGGTTGATGCTTTTCTGTTTTGGAGTATCTCTGTTTTTCTTTGTACGAAGAACCGAAGTTTGCAAACTAGCCCCGATTGCAGCGGTTATGCTATTTTGCAGCGCAGCAACTGAAGCCAAGCAATAGCATTTGAGCGGAAAGCGGGACCACCGTTATTATAGTGCTGCTTGGTTTCGCTTCAAAAAAATTATTGCAAAAGTGGACAAGTTTATCTAAACCATAAAGTAGTTGACGCTTTTTTTTTGATTTTTTTTGAAGCGAACCATTTAGCTTTCTAATAACACTCCTCCCGCTTTCCACTCAAATGCTGCGGCAATGCTTCAAAATCTTGCGCTTCAGGCAGCATAACCGCTGCAATCGGGGCTAGATCGGTCAG
>CALHDG010000189.1 GCA_938023075.1 uncultured Chitinophagales bacterium | reverse complement strand
AGCACAGTCAACCATAGAATTACCGTTACAAACACCAGCACAATCTATTACAGAGTTGCCATTACAAACTCCAGCACAGTCAACAACGGAATTACCATTACAAACACCAGCGCAATCAATTACAGAATTACCATTACAAACTCCAGCACAATCTATTACAGAATTGCCATTACAAACACCAGCGCAATCAATTACAGAATTACCATTACAAACACCAGCACAATCAATTACAGAATTACCATTACAAACACCAGCGCAATCTATTGCAGAATTACCATTACATACTCCGGCACAGTCCATTACAGCATTACCGCCGCATACTCCAGCACAGTCCATTACAGCATTACCACCACAAACTCCGGCACAGTCAATAGTTGTTGAACAACTTCCATTGCAGTTACAATTATCATCATAAACTTCGTTTGAAGTATTTGGGTCTCCGTCGTCACAGGGTGTGCCAGCAGTTGCTGTACCTCCACAAACATTCTTGCAGTCGTTGGTCGCTGTACCACCACATTCACCAGCGCAGTCAACAAGTGCCGCACAACTTCCAGCACATTCACAATTACTGTCATAAACATCTCCAGTAGTATTAGGGTCGCCATCGTCACAGGCAGTTCCCGTAGTTGCCAATCCACCACACGTACCTTCACAATCAAATACAGTTAAGCAATTTCCATCACAATCTAAAATTGATGTCGCATAAGTGCAACTTCCATCTTCAACACAAGCCATTTCATCAAAATTACAAGCATTTGCATAAGTACATCCTACTACAGGATTACAAGGATCAGCACAGTAGGGATTATCGTATTCGCAACTTCCATCTTCAATACAAGCACTCATGCTAAAATTACAAGCAGAAGCATCGGTACAACCCAACTCAGGATTACAAGGATCAGCACAATTTGTCATACCATATTCACAACTACCATCATCTCTATTTGCCTCCTCATCATAATTACATGCAGACCGATCAGTACAACCATTTTTTATGGTTAACAAAACCACTCCTGTAACAACCCCGGCAGCCCCAACACCTCCAGCTACCAAGGGCAATATCTTTTTCTTTTCTTTGGTTTCATCGGTTACCAGCGGCCTTGGCTTTTCAATTTCCTCTGCTTTAAAATGATAACCCGTCAATTCCACACTTTCCCAAAGGTCTTGAAATTCTATGTATTTTGACTGAAGCTCTCCGGTATTACTTTTCCAGTCGGGCACTAATTTTCTACTATTTGAATTCACATAGAAATTGAGTTCCCTAATCATAGACCACAATCGTTGGCATTGATAATTAAAATAGGTTTTAAGGTTTAAGGCTTGTTCATCAATCAATAAACTTTCTGCACCATCCTTATATAACCAGTCTTTAACCGGTTCTTGCTCTTTAATACTTTCTTCAAATGCTGAAAAAATATATGGCTTACCTTGTAATGCCGCTGTATATTGCCAAAGGGCTTGCTGAATGATACCATCTTTTACTCTTTGAGCATTTCCAGGATATAAGTCAGGTATTTGCAAAGGACTTTTCCAGGTATAATATTGATCTTCTAATTGCCGAACCGCTTCAATTATAATAGGGGCAGCTTTTTCTAATTGGGTATTGAAGTTGAGGGTTTCCGGCTTGTCTTTGCTTTGGTTCCAGGCTTCGGCAAAAGTAGTATCAAAATTTTTGGTCGATAACCATTTTAGGTAATGCGGTAGTGCTTCATCCGGTGAAACCGGTGGTAGATCAACATTAATGCAGTAACCATATAATTTGTGCACATATGAATCACCTGCCGCTACTTCAACTTGTTCAATTTCATCTTTATAAATTGCGTAACCTTGTTGACCGTTTTCTGGTGGAATAATATAAGAGCCCAACCAAATAGTATTCGCTTTGCCGGTTTTGTTGGTGATGATTAGATCGCCAATATAGCCGGTGGTGTTGCCGGTGGCACTGCTTGCAAAAAGCCACTCCTCGTCATTTGGGTTGTTGGCTTGAGCTAAAAAGACAAAATAAGCGGTACAGAATAGCAGCATTGATAAAGTTCGTTTTTTTCTCATTATTGTGGGTTTATATGTTCTTACTAAAATTATATTATTTATATACTATTAATTTAGTTTTGGATTGCTATATCCTTATTATTAGATCATCGTTTTAATGAATAACTATTTTAAATTTCGTAAAACCTTTGCTATGGTATGATTAGGAATGAGAAAAAAATAAATTTACCATTTGACTTTGCCACTTTCCGATATACTTCCTTGAAAAGCCTCGCCTTAGCCCCACTAAGCCTGTGTTTTTCAACTCGTCTATCAAAAAATGACTTTGTCAGAGTTGGAAAATTTATTACCTCCTCATTCCTTAGGGTTTCAATCGCACTTTTTTACACGATTTGGTATTGTTGATTGCAATAGGAAAATGACACATCTTATTAAATGGTAACATCGGATATAGTTTGTTTTTACTTTTACAAGATACATATATATACCGAAAAAACCAAAACCTTAGTATTGAAATGATGAATGGGTGTTTTGAAGTGATGAATGGATGATATTGTTAAACCAAACTTTTAATTTCCGCTAACAAAGCCTGCAAATTTTGCGGTGTAGTTAATGGATTCATAATTGAACATCTTAAAAACACCTGCTTTTTTAAAACTGTTTGAACAATATAAAACTTACCCGCTTCCACTATCCGTTGTCTTACTCGTCTATTGATGTCATCAAGTTGTTCTATTGGGGCATTGCAATATCTAAAATTAACAATATTAGTTTCGGGTTCTACCGCTAACTCAAAAGCATCATTTGCTTTAATCAGTTTGGCAAAGGCTTTTCCTAAATCATATAAGCAATCTACATTAGCTTCAAAAATTTCCCATCCATAAGTTTGTGTTAAGGTGAAAATTTTAATCGACATCATTAATTTGGTACATTCAAAAGTACGCTTACTGCTGTTGTGCCATTCGTGTGTGGTAGAATCATTCCATAAATAATTGGCTTGCTGCTGAAAGGTTTGATAACTTTGAACAGCATCTTTAAAAATTAAGGCGGTGGTTAAAGAAGGGGTCATGAGCATTTTATGAAAATCGATCACTACTGAATCTGCCTGTTCAATTCCCTTAGCCAAGTGTTTATATGTATTAGAGAAAATAACGCCGCCACCATGCGCGCCATCTACATGAAACCAAATATGATGTTGCTGAGCAAATTGACTAATGGCTTCTAAATCATCGTACGAACCGGTTGCCGTTGAACAAGCCGAACCGACAATGGCAATAATTTTAAGCCCTTTTTCTTCGGCATCATTATAATAAGATTCTAATAAACCGGTCTTCATTTTAAATTGTTCGTTTACGGGTATTTTAATGATACCTTCATTACCCATACCCAAAATACGGGCAGCCCGGTCAATACAATAATGCGCTTCTTCCGATACCATAATAGCTAAACGGTGTTGCTGATGCCCATCTAACCAAACATTGTTGGGAGCTTTTGCTTTGCGGGCAGCCAACATTGCCGTGAGGTTTGCCAAGGTGCCACCTGAGGTTAAATGACCACAAGATTGAGTATTGAAACCAATAAATCCGGCAATCTTATCCGTCACTATTTTTTCAATAGCATTAGATGCCATACCCATTTCGTACACGCCTGTTCCATTACCTAATACATCTACCAACAAACTGCTTAAGCCACTCATTAATGCCGGTGCTGCTACTTGATGCCCCATAAAGTTTGGATGCTGTACATTAATGGAATGTTGTATGATACTTTTAAAAAGTGATAAGGTATCGTTGGTTTTAGATTGCTGTTTCCAAAAGTCAAGCTCTTTATCCGGATGTTGATATTTGAGTACTTTTGATTTTTGTTGTTGCCCTTTCAGTAAATGATCTGAGAGTAGATCAATTAATTCGTGAGCCGTATTTCTAAAAGTTTCTACATGATAAGCTGCTTCCAACAGGTGCTCATTTTTTTCATTTTCTTTCATATTCTAATTAATTATTTACATAAAAATACGTATTGGCACAGTTATTGAAATATAAAGAGTACCCACCTTTCTTATACAAACTAACTATTTGTAATTTAATATTTTAATTTGAATTTACGATTATTCATTGAGTTCCTTTTATGTAGTTCATTTGAATATGCGATACAGGCCTAATGGAATGTGGCTTTGACCTATACTAATTACCGCCTTTTTTAAAGCAACTTGGGAGGGTTAACAATTATAATTACCGAATCCGTCTGCATTTTATGTGGGCGGGTTTTTTTATAGGAGAGATGCGAGAGCCGAGATGACAGAACTGTGAGACAATATATAGAATCTGGCATCTGAAACCTTACTTTAACTTATTAGGATTGGCTTTTACATAGGCTTTCCATCCGCTGTATTGTTTACCACCGGTAATGGCATTGCGTTGAAAATGATGACATAAAGCTAAGGATATCGCATCGGTGGCATCTAAAAAAGTGGGTTCGTATTGCATCTTTAACAATTGTTGCAACATAGCGGCTACTTGTTCTTTACTGGCATTGCCATTGCCGGTTATGGATTGTTTTACTTTTTTCGGACTGTATTCAATAACTTCCACTTTGGCTAAAGTAGCGGCTACCATGGCGGCACCTTGCGCCCTGCCGAGCTTAAGCATTATTTGCGCATTTTTTGCATAGAAGGGGGCTTCAATTGCCATTTCTTGTGGCTCATATCGATCAATAATTTTGCTGAGGCTTTTGGTAATTTCTTCTAATTTTTTGCTATGGTTTTTTAAATGATCTAACTGAACTACACCGGCACAAACCAATTGCACTTGTTTATTCATCACTTTAATAATACCATAACCCATTACTTTCGTGCCGGGGTCAATACCCAAAATTTTTAACTGTGCTTCTGCCAAAGAATTTTACTTTTGTATCTTATCAAATAATGCGTGAAATTAAAGTACAAAGATATTGCATTTTTCTGCTTCAGGAATGATAAGAAAATAAATTTACCAATGATGATAAAGCAATTTTTTGATAGACGAGGCGAAAAACGCAGTCTTAGTGGGACTAAGACGAGGCTTTTCAACGAAGTATATCGAAAAATTTCAAAGTCATCGTGTAAATTTATTTTTTTCTCATTCCTTAAGTTAGTCATTCTTTTGTTGTTGTTGTGGGCTATTTATAAGCAACTTTTTCAACAACAAAATGTATGGGATACCTTTCAAACTTTCAAGCAAAGCCTCAATGGGCGAACGGTGCTGCTTTTAAGCTTGTGTAGTTTATTAACCATACCAAACTTTATGTGCGAAACCCAGAAATGGCGCATTTTAATGTACCCTATTTATCCTTTAAAATGGTGGCTTGCCTTAAAAGCGGTTTTGGTGGGTACTACTATGGCAATTTTTACACCTAACCGGGTTGGCGAATATGTTGGCAGAGTTTTGTATATACCAAAAAAATACGTATTGGAAACTATTGGTTTGACGATTGTAGGTAGCCTAAGTCAAATGATGGTTATTCTTTTCTTTGGCATACTCAGTATACTTTTTTTAAAAGATCAATTTATTGCAGAAGCACTTTTTAGTATATCGCAATTAACCATGTTAACTTTAGGCGTGGCTTTTATTTTAGGTTGTCTCAGCCTTATCTATTACAAAATTAATGTACTCCCCAATTTGTTAAACCGGTTAAACTTTTTAAAAAAATACTTATCGAAAATGGAAGTGCTGCGCGGGTATACTCAAAAAAACTTACTCTATGTGCAAGCTTGGGCAGTATTAAAGTATGTTGTTTTTAGCACACAATTTGTTTTATTATTATTGGCTTTTAATATTCCTTTTTCTACTACACTGCTTTTTTCGGTAATGTTTATTTTTTTAATACAAACCATTGTGCCTTCTGTTGCGTTAATAGAGTTAGGGGTAAGAACTAATGTTGCCTTAGTAGCCATAGGTTTGGTTAGTAGCAACTCAGTTGGTATTTTATCGGCTTCGTTGTTGTTGTGGATTATAAATTTAATGGTGCCTGCACTAATTGGAGCCATGTTATTATTTAAAATTAAAAATACGAATACTTTTAATCAATGAGTTTTAAGCGGACAATATTAATTGGGTGGTTGTATATTTGTAATCGCATTTGGAATGCTATTAAAGTGGTGCGAACTTGGAAGTTTAACCCTGATAGTAGCGGTTATGCTGCCAGAAGCGTTGGCTTTTGCAGGCAAGCCGCAGCATTTGAGCGGATAGCAGGCTGCCCGTTTCTAAATAGCAATTACAATTCGTTTCTAAAAAAATATAATTGTATATGTATTAAATTTATAGTTATTATGAGTTTGTCCTTTCTTTTTTTGAGCGTTTGCCAAGCACAAAACGATTGTAATATTCAAAACAACGTATTTCATTCGGGCGAAAAAATTACTTATGAAGGTGCCTATAATTGGGGACCCATTTGGTTAAAAGCCGGTTGGGCTACGTTCTCTACACAAAAAAGTAGGTTAGACGATCACGAATATTTTCATATAGTGGGAGAAGGCAAAACCTATAAATCGTATGATTGGTTTTTTAAGGTGCACGACATTTATCAATCTTATGTAGATACCAATACGATGTTGCCGCATCGTTTTCAGCGAGATGTAAATGAGGGTGGACATCGCATTAACAATAAATACACTTTTGATCATACCAATAATGAAGTTTGGGTGCATTATCGAAGAACGAATGACCGGGTTAAAATGGAAAATGAAACCATTAACATACCGAATTGCACACAAGATGTTTTATCGGCAGTGCTTTTTGTAAGAAACTTAGAGTATACTTCGCTTAATGAAGGAGATGAAATTGATTTCACTATTATGATTGATGCCGAAGTGTATGATGTGTCGATTGTTTATCATGGAATAGAAAAAAAGAAGGTACGCAAAAATGAAAAATTTAATTGCCATAAAATTACCTTCGATTTAATACCCGGAACCATTTTTGCCGAAAAGCAAACCATGACTATTTGGGCAACGGCTGATGGCAATAAATTACCCGTTTTGGTAGAATCTCCATTATCTATTGGCAAAGCCAAGTTTTATTTAAAAGACTATAAAGGTTTGCAATATCCCTTGAGTTCGGTGATTAATTAAAAAGAACAAGAAAATTAACAAGTTTATCTTAATCATACAATAGTTGACATTTTCTTTTTAATTTTTTTGAAGCGAACCATTTAGCTTTATAGTAACACCCGTCCCGCTTTCCGCTCAAATGCTATTTTGCCAACGCTTCAAGCCAACCCAAAAATAGCATAACCGCTGCAATCGGGGCTAGTTTAAAAACTTCGGTTCTTCGAAGCAAAAATAAACAGCGACAATCCAAAACAAAAAAGTATCAGCTAAATAGTTTGTTAGTTAACCTCAAAATTAAAAGCCATAATTATTATATGCTAACTATGAGCATTTATACATTGAACTTTGTTTGTAAGAGATTAAGCGTATCTTTGCACAAATTTATTTTTTACAGTTAATGACGTTATTAATCGTATTTTTCATCCTTTCTATTGCTTTTTCATTTTTATGTTCAATTTGGGAAGCCGTTTTGTTAAGCATTACGCCCGCCTATGTGCAAAACAAGGTAAGCGAAGGTGGCTCTTTGGGCAAATCGTTACAAAATTTTAAAGACGAAATTGACCGCCCACTTTCGGCTATTTTAAGTTTAAATACTATTGCGCATACCGTAGGTGCTATTGGGGTGGGCGCGCAAGCCGGCAAGGTATTTGGAACTAACACTATTAGTTTAGGTCCTATCGGTTTAAGCTATGAGTCTCTAATTGCCGGTGGTATGACTTTGGCAATCTTAGTGTTATCTGAAATTATACCAAAAACTATTGGTGCAAATAACTGGAAAAATCTGGTGCCCTTTACCGTTCGGTCGTTAAACTTGTTGCTTATTCTTTTATTCCCTTTGGTGTGGTTAAGTCAGGCAATTACCAAACGCTTAAAAAACAATAAAGGCGAAAGTGTGTTGAGCAGAGCCGATTTTGCGGCTATGGCACGTTTAGGAAAAGACAGTGGCGCACTCCAAGCTCGCGAATCTTCCATAATAGATAATTTGCTAAAGTTTGAACAAGTGAAGGTAAAAGATATTATGACGCCACGCACCTTGTTAAAATCAGCGGAACAAAGCACTACCGTTTCTGCATATTACGATGCCAATAAAGACAGTCCGTTTTCGCGTATACCCGTTTACGAAAATAATGCTGACCACATTACCGGTTTTGTTTTAAAAGATGATGTATTGCAAAAGGTTGCGGAAGACGAAGACCATGTTCAACTCAAAAACATTAAGCGAGACATCGTAGCTGTTGAAGAGGAGCGTACTTTACCCGGCGTTTTGGAAGATTTGATTGCTAAACAAAGTAAAATATCGATAGTAGTAGACCAGTATGGTAGTTTGCTCGGGGTAGTTACTTTAGAAGATGTTATTGAAACCTTACTCGGCTTAGAAATAGTAGATGAAACCGACAAAGCCATCGACTTGCAACAGTTGGCACGTAAAAAATGGGAAGAGCGGGCTAAGAAATCGGGCTTGGTAGAATAGTGTGCTGCGGCGTATTTTTGAAAGACAACCGTTTTATTGAAACAGCTTGCTATTTTAAGCATAAAACAGTAATTTTATTTTTTTACACATTGGTAAATCATTCCAATTTGGTTAGTTATACCCAATGTGAAGTGAGGTTGGATTAACACAATGGGTAAATCTAAATTGTTATATTTCAGTAAAGAAAAAAACTTTTGATAAGAAAGTTTGGTTAACAAGGACTTGGAAAAACTCAGCAAAACAAAGATTCGAAAAGTTCGACTAATAAGGACTTAGAAAGTTCAGACAACGAGGAATTGAAAAGTTCAGACGACATAAGTTGAGAAAAATTGGTGTGACAAGAACCGAAATATAACATGAGCTAAAACACCATGCGGGTTCGGTCGGGATTTCGGGTGACCAGCATCAAAGCCACCAAAATTTTATTTCGACAATTTTGGGGAAATAAATTAAATTGCAAAATAAAATTTTGGCTAAGGGCGGTTGGTTTGCCGCGTTTTGGGCTTCGACAGTCCGCACGTTGTTTAGCCAAATCGTTATGGGCAAGCAAAGACAGATAAACATTGTATATTAAATTTTTACTATATTTTAATTTTGCGTAGCCATAAAAAAATAGAATATATAAACTACACTTTAAAATTAAAGAAATGAATAAAATCACATTAACATTTATTGCGACTCTATTCTCTTTTGTCTCATTTGCAGGTGACATATTAACACTGAACAACAACATGACATTCGAAGGTAAAGTATCTAAAATCAAAAAATGTCTTGTTGCATTCAAGGCAGAAGGAAAGAAATATATAATTCCAGCATCTGAAATATTTTCAATTCAATTTGAAAAATCAGAAAACAAGGTTTACAAAAAATATACTAAAATGAACGACCTTGATTCAAGCAAATGCTTAAATGGGAGACATGATGCTCAAAGTTATCATGGTAAAAAAGGTGGACATTTCGCATTAGGTGCTTTATTTGGCCCGTTGGCAATGCTTGGAACGGCGATATCAAATCCAACACCGGAAAAAGGTAAAAATACTTATATGATTTCGAAAAATAGAGAACAATTTAATGACCCCGAATATTTGAAATGTTACAGAAAAAAAGCAAAAGGACAACTTATTGGTATGGAAGCCTTAGGTTGGGGGGCTTGGATTTTATTTGTATTAGCAACAGGAAATGCAAGATAATCTAAGATAGAAAGTAGCCAGCCCATAACAGGGGCTCAAACAACATGCGGTCTCGGTCGGGATTTCGGGCGACCAGCATCACAACCACCAAAATTTTATTTCGACAATTTGTGGGAACTAAATTAAATTGCAAAATAAAATTTTGGTT
>CALHDG010000188.1 GCA_938023075.1 uncultured Chitinophagales bacterium | reverse complement strand
GTTGCCTTTTTAGATTGATTCTCTATTCAACAAACAAGTTAAAACACAAAAAAACACCCAAATACTGGCTCGTAGTGTAAAGGCGAACATACCAGAATTTGACTCTGGTGATGCGGGTTCGAATCCTGCCGGGCTAACACTTCTTTATAAATAGGGTTAGAAGAAGTGCAACTGAAAAACACCCAAACACCCAACTACGAGGATGGCAGAATTGGTATACAAATAATTTTGGGGTATAGCTCAATTGGTTAGAGTACGGGTCTCATAAGCTCGAGGTTTTGGGTTCAATTCCCAATGCCCCAACAAGTAGCGTTCTTTGAAAGGTTTGCATTGAATAATACCAATTTGATTATAAAAAGTGACATTAAAATTTTGAATTTATTTTGGTGAGATTGAGAAAAAAAACGCAGGCATAGCCAGCAGCTACGGCGAGTATTTTTAACGAAAATATCGCCAACAATAAAACGAAATTTGTGTTACATTTTATGGTCAATTTGGTATAAAATGGTGTCTTTAGTTTAATAGGCAAAATATCCCGTTGTGACTGGGAAGACCAGGGTTCGAATCCCGAAGACACCCGAATTGAATTTTTTTTAGAGTCGTCCATTTGGAAATGTGTTTTAGGAAGCGAACAGATTATCCCGAACGACGACGTAGAATATCTGGACAGTAGCTCAATTGGTTAGAGCGATGGAATTATAGTTAGCAAATTATCGTATTCAAATACGGTCAATATTAACTTACTACTTTAGGATCGATAGGTTGCGGGTTCAAGTCCTGCCTGTCCAGATTTTTTTTGAATTAAATTTTAAAGTATGAAAAAACAGTGCGCAGTTGCTTGCGAACTTTGTAGTGTAATGAATTGGTAAAAAATAGTTCTTTAAAATAATGTTCGGGCAGTAGCTCAGATGGTAGAGCAGGTTTAGTTGTTGGATTATCGTGTGTTGTAATACGGTCAATAATAACTTACTGCTTGGATTGTTAATCCCCGTGTCGCGGGTTCGAGTCCCGCCTGCCTGAACTTTTTTTTTGAACAAAATTTGAAGTATGAAAAAAGAGTGCGTTGTTGAGTTGCACCTTTGTATTGTGATTGTGATGGATAAGAAAATAAACTTAAATGTATCCCAGACTGATTCCCCTTCTCTTGAGAAGAAGCAGGCTTTTTCGATAGAAAAAAGTTGGGCTAATTATGTTGAACAGCAAGGTTAATACGATGGAGCGAAGTTGGCAAACTAGCCCCGATTGCAGTGGTTATGCTGCCTGAAGCGGTGGCATTTTGAAGCATAGCCGCAGCATTTGAACGGAAAGCGGGAGAGGTGTTGATACGAGTACGTAAGTTTCGCTTCTAAAAAAATTGTTGCTAATTAAAATGATAAAGAATAAAATATAATAAATGAAATGGACAAGCTTAGCTTACTACAAATTGGTAAACTCCGGGTTCGAATCCCGGCTTTGATGAGCTAAGCAATTTCCATTTTTGCCAGGTCAAGTGTTGCTTACTTCAATCACTTTTTTAGGTAAAGCAAGAATCAGTAACACGATTATCTGGCATTTTTTCGAAATAAAAAAATGAACAACACAAAAGAAATGAAGGTCAAAATCAACTTACTTCTAATTTGACTTAAACTCAACCACCGAAGTTGATTGATTACCTTTTTTTAGCCAGGTCATGTGCGACTTACTGCTTAACCTCAACTGTTAATTGAAAATAGTTGCACCCTTACCTGGCTTTCTTTTTTAAAAAATAATCAGTATTTAATATGGAAACACAATTGTTAAAAGTCGCTTTGAGACAAAGCGCGATTTATATAAGCCAAGCCGGTTTAAAAGAAACTCAATTGAAGCCAAGTACGATAGAGTTGGTGAAAAGATTTGCCAAAATTGGCTTTAGTTTATCGGAAGATGCGTTGAGAAGTATTAATGGATGGATGCCTGTACAGCAATTAAAATTATTAAAAGAGTTGTGCGAGATAAAAGGCATCAACAAAAATTGGACGCCTTTGGTAAAGCAATGGGATGTACCTACCGGCGAAGGATGGTTTGATCATGTAGTCACTTACTTTGTTAATGCATTTGGGTTAAAACGTGGTAGCCAATTGCAATGCGGACATTATATACCGGAAGGCACTTTTCCTTTGGAGCGATACAATGGTTGCCCGTTTTGTGGAACTCCATTTGAATTTGATGAATTAGAACTGACCGAAAGCAGTAATCCATTGAATGTTTTGGAAGTTTGGACAGATAGTGATTTGCAGCAATACTTAACCACCTTATTGCAATCGCCGGTAGCTTTAGATGCGGTACAAACCGATGACCTGAAAATATTACTTCAACATGTTGATTTGCCAGATGATGTTGACATTAAAATGAAAGAAACTAAGATGTTGGTAATTGATGCCTTAGTTGCTAAAAACGAGTTGACACAAGCCGGTACATTTTTTGATAGTCCTGCTGATATATTAAGATATTTATGGTACAAACATACGGGCTTTTTGCAAGTGATTGAACCCAAAATTATTGCCAACAAACTACATAAAAATAGTGTTGCTTATTGGGCAACTGGCAGGCAAGTGTCTACCTCTGCCATTAAAGCCAAGGCAAGTTTGCAATTAAAATTTAAGCGACCAGCATGTAGAATGTATGCAGATTGGTTGAATAACTTAACGATGCCTGTGGCAAAACAAGGTGAGTTGATGCATACCAAAAGAGGTATTTGGGTTAGGGTGATAAGAGCTTTAAGATTGGCAGAGTTCAGCAAGAAAAAAGGTTATGAACAATTAGCAACATTGTTAGATGCCTTTTACAACAAAAACTATACAGTATGGAACGGCGAAGTTGAAAAGGGTAGAATAGAATATGATGCTAAAAAAACTTTTGGCTTGTTAAAACAAAAACCGGGTGCTTTTGCCAGAAGTTTATTTGCCAATATGTTGTGGTTTGGAGATGACATCGCGGTTGGTCATTTTAAAGAAGTAGCTGATAAAGTACCTTTAAGATTGTTGTTGAGTTTGAATATGTATGCACCACTTTATTTCGAAAAAGGAGGAAACAGAATTGTCAAAACCAACAGTGGTTTAAGTAAGCGCATCCCAAAAAACCAATTGGTTGAGTTGCATGAACAAACTACTTTAGATAAAGCAACCCTGGCGGTTAGAAATTTAACGCTTGATGCCATTCAAAAAAATTATGCTGGGCAAGCAAGCGAGAGTCAAAACATTTTTATTGACGAGCAGTTGTTTAACATTCCATTGGCAATAGGCGATAGATTAGAGCAATTGCAAGATGTGAACCCCACTTTAATGGGTACTACTTTTAAGGTAGAAGGCGATAAGCTTAGATTGTTTATGAATTGGGGAGAAGGTTTGAAAGCCCAACATTTAGATATGGACTTGAGTTGTTTGATTGCCTATGAAAACAAGTTGGATAAATGCAGTTATCAACAATTGAGCACAACCGGTTGTAAGCATAGTGGCGATATTCAACGCATTCCAAATAAAGCAGGTACTGCTGAATATATTGAATTGGATTTAGGGGTTTTAGAAAATCACTTAGCCAAGTATGTTTGCTTTACTTGCAATGCTTACACATCTGGCAGCTTAAGTGCCAATATGGTGGTGGGTTGGATGAACAGCCAATACCCAATGACGATTAAAAAAAGTGGGGTTGCTTATGATCCAACTGCCGTTCAACATCAAATTAGAATTACTGAAGGCTTAGCCAAAGGCTTGTTGTTTGGTGTGTTGGATGTAGCTAAAAGAGAAATTATTTGGATGGAGTTGCCCTTTGGCGGGCAAGTGGTTCAGAACTTAGATTTGAACCATGTGGAAGGGATGTTGCAAAAGCTATCAGCCAAAATTAAAATTGGAGAACTGTTGCAATTGAAAGCCAAAGCCCAACAGTTAACGGTAGTTGATGAGGTGGCTTTAGCCGACGAGGTCTATGATTTGGCTTGGGCTGGAAATACGGCTGCGGTTAGTGCCTTGTTACTATCAGCATAAAAATTGAAACCTGTATGCTTTGTGTGCAGGTTTTTTTTGTTGCATACTACCCGTTTTGTTTTTATCTTTAACCAATGGTTATTACTTACAATCCATACATTATTAAAGGGAAAGTTTTTGAGCAAATGACTTCTGATGAATTTTTTCATTTTTGCCAAGAAAATGAAGAGCATCATTTGGAGCGGGATGAAAACGGAAATATTATATTTATGCCACCAACTGGAGGAATTACAGGGAATAATAATAGTAGAATAGGTGCAAGACTTTTTAATTGGAATGAAAAAAACAAACTTGGAGAAACTTTTGAATCAAGTACAGGTTTCGCCTTACCTGATGGTTCAGTACGATCACCTGACGCTTCTTGGGTATCAAATGAAAAGTGGAATGCTTTAGCTGAAGAAGAACAACAAAAATTTGTACCTGTTTGTCCAGAGTTTGTTATTGAATTACGCTCTAAAACGGACAGGCTTCCATACCTAAAACATAAAATGACCAAGTGGATTGAAAACGGATCTCAGCTTGCTTGGCTAATTGACCCTATAGACCAAAAAGCCTACATCTACCGAAAAAATAGTAGCATTGAAATTGTTGAAAATCTTGAGGCGACTTTAAGCGGCGAAGATGTGCTTGAAGGTTTTGAGTTAAATTTGAGGGAGTTGAAATGATATAACAATTCCTTTAAAATGGCAACAAAACTTTAAAATAATTTTTTTGCAAGCTACCGGTTTAGTTTTTACCTTTATCCAATGGTTATTACTTACAATCCATACATCATTAAAGGGAAAGTTTTTGAACAAATGACTTCTGATGAATTTTTTCATTTCTGTCAAGAAAATGAAGGGCATCATTTGGAGCGAGATGAAAACGGAAATATTATATTTATGCCACCAACTGGTTACAAAACAGGCAACTCTAATTTCGAAGCATATCTCGACTTAGGAAATTGGAATAGAAAACATAAGTTAGGTAAAGCTTTTGATTCAAGCACAGGTTTTACTTTGCCTGACGGTTCTGTTCGTTCGCCTGATGTCTCTTGGGTTTCAAATGAAAGTCATCATACCCTAAGTACTGAACAACAAAAGAAATTTGCTCCCGTTTGTCCAGAGTTTGTTATAGAATTACGTTCTAAATCGGACAGGCTTCCATACCTAAAAAACAAAATGACCAAGTGGATTAAAAATGGCACCCACCTCGCTTGGCTAATTGATCCAATAGACCAAAAAGCCTACATCTACCGTAAAAATGGAAGCATTGAAATTGTGGAAAGTTTTGAGGCGACTTTAAGCGGCGAAGACGTGTTGAAAGGATTTGAGTTGAATTTGAGCGAGTTGAAATGATCTTTCTGGTGCTGTTGTTTTGCTTCGCAGACTACCCAATCTATCCTACATACTTGAATTGAAGAGTACTTTTCTACTATGCTCAAATCTCCAAACATTTGGTAAATAAAGTGCCGTGTTGATATTATGTTTGAAAATTAATATCGCAAAATTTCTCTTTTCGTTATCGGTAAAGTTCAATACTATTCTATCTTAAGGAATAGTAATTATACAATAAAAATTTTCTCCCAACAACGGAACTAATTCCCCCAAACTCCCGTTCATTCAATAAAAGAAGGTACTTTGTATTGCATAGTACTATAAAAAAGATTAAATTTGCCAAATGAAAATTGAAAACGCAAAGGCTCAAATGCGAAAAGGTGTACTGGAATATTGCATACTGGGTATCCTCAGTAGCAAAGAAGCCTACCCTTCCGAAATTATTGAGGAGTTGCGAAAAGCCAAATTAACCGTAGTAGAAGGAACGGTTTATCCACTACTAACCCGTTTAAAAAATGCCGAAATTTTAGAATACCGCTGGGAAGAATCTAAATCAGGACCACCCCGAAAATACTATCGTCTTTCTGCTAAAGGTAAAACGGTAATGAAAGAATTATCGCAAACCTGGCAGGTATTATCAAATGCTGTAACAACATTAACAAAATAATAATTAACTAAATATTAAATCGTAGAAAAATGAACAAGATTTTAAATTTTAACGTAGGCAACCAACTATTTGCCATTGAAGAAAATGCTTATAAAGGCTTAGATAACTATTTAAATACCCTAAAAATGTATTTTAAATACGATAAAGACAGTCACGAAATTATAAGCGATTTAGAAAACCGCATTGCAGAAGTGTTTACCGAATGTACTTCAAAAAAGAAGCCTTTTGTAAGCCAACAAGATGTAGAAGACCTCATGGTAAAACTCGGGAAAACCGAAGATTTCGATCCGGTACAAAAAGCCACTGAAGGAGCAAAAGGAACCCAAGCCTTAGTAGCAAAAGGCAAAAAAATGTTGCGAAAAAAATTAATGCGCGACCCGAACGACCGGATCATTGGTGGTGTTTGTGCCGGCTTGGCGCACTATTTTGGCATCAGCCCAATAGTAATGCGTTTAATTGTGTTGGCTTTATTTTTGGGTGCCGGCTTTGGTTTGCTCATCTATATTATCCTTTGGATGATTATGCCGCAGGCAAAAACCTCTACCGATTTTATGTTGATGCGCGGCTTAACCATAGATGACGAAAGTGTAATTGGCAATATGAAAGCCAATGCCGAGCCAATTACGCCCAACACCATCAATCCAAATACCGGTGCTAAAAAACTGTTGCGCTTTACCGATGAAAAAATAATTGCCGGAGTATCATCGGGCTTAGCCAACTATTTTAACATTGATAAAGTATTTGTGCGATTGGGCTTTATTGCATTAACATTTTTCAACGGCGTTGGACTTATGTTGTACATCATTTTATGGATTGTTACACCGGCATTTAACCAACCAACCGGTAAATTATCATTAAACATCAACGGATAAAAATTAGCGATACGGATGGATTCCGAAACCATATTAGTCCTGATAATTGTTATCAGGACTAATTTTAAATATATAACAGATGACAACAGATTGTATCATTTTTTTGAAGCGAAACAACTATTTACTTAACAAGGCGCAGCCCGCTTTCCGTTCAAATGCTGCGGCAAACGCTTCAAAAACCAACGCTTCAGGCAGCATAACCACTGCAATCGGGGCTAAACTTCAAACCTCGCTCTTATTTAAAAACACGTCTTATTCAAAGTTAATAATTCATCAGTAATACAAGTATATAAACATCACAAATAAATTAGATTATGACAAAATCGCTAACCATCAACATTGGAGGTCAACTTTTTGAAATTGATCAAAGCGCATACGAACAACTACGCCAATACATCAATTCTTTAGAAAACCATTTTAAAAATGATCCGGATGGTAAAGAAATTGTAGAAGACATCGAAATGCGCATTGCCGAACTGTTTACCGAACTACAAACCGAAGAGTTCAAGATTATTTTAAAAGAACAGGTAGAATTCGTTAAATTAAAAATGGGTACCGTTGATGAATTTGATCCTATTGACGAAGCCTATGTTGATGACCAGGAAAGCCAACAAACAACTTCGAAACCATCAACGAAATCATCAACAACAACAAACACACAAATCATTAAAAAGCTAATGCGCGACCCAGACGACCGGGTTTTGGGTGGTGTTTGTGCAGGTTTAGGACATTACTTTAACGTCAATCCGGTCATTATACGTATTATCTTATTGATCTTATTCTTTGGTCTTGCATTCGGTTTATTAGCTTATTTGTTAATGTGGATAATCATACCCAAAGCCTCTACTACAACCGCCAAATTAATGATGAAAGGTCAACCTATAAACCTCAACACGGTTGCAGATAGTGTTAAAGAAGAAAACCTGCGTACAGGTGATTCGCCTTTATTCAATTTCATTGGACAATTAATTCAATACTTGGGTAGGTTGTTATTTGCTATTGGAAAGGTATTGCTTATCATCGTAAGCCTTACTTTGTTAATTGCCGCTTTTGCAGGCATTATAGTTGTTGGCGTTGGTCTTTTAAAGGGTGGTATTTTAACGCAAAGTATGGCAATTGGTCCGGCACCATTAGTTTGGTTAATGAAACTCTTATCTATTATAGCCTTTGGTGTTCCACTGTTATTATTAATTATTGGCTTAATTTATTTACTCCTAAACAGAAACTATTTCAAGTCAACTTTTACCCTGCCTTTATTGGGCATTTGGTTAATTAGTGTTTTTGGCTTGTCGTTATATAGCAAAGCAGTAGCTAAAGATTTTAAAGAAGAAAGCACCATTAAAGAAGTCTTTGAATTAGAACCCTTTTATGGCGATACCCTTTATGTAGGTGTTTTAGAAAGTAACATCGAAACCTTTACTATTGGATACAGAAATAATTTTAGCATTACAACAGAAAGCATCGTAAAACTAAAAGACAGCTTGTATATTAACAATGTTGTTTTCGATATTAAGCCAAGCGCGAACAACCGGTTTAATTTACTGGTAGAAAAAACGGCAAAAGGAACAAGTAAGCCGAAAGCAAAAGACCGCGCCGAACAAACCAATTATGTATGGAAACAAGACAACGACCATGTATTGCTTAATTCATTTTTAGGTGTCGACAAACAAAGCAAATGGCGTCAACAAAAAGTCTCTTTAACTTTGCAAGTACCCGAATATAGCTACGTGCATTTAGGGCAAAAGATGGATTGGTTATTAGAAGATGTAGACAATGTGCAAGACATGTATGATAGTGAAATGGCTGATCAACTTTGGCAAATGACCGCTGCGGGATTAAGCTGCATCAGTTGTGATGCAAACCATATCACCAGCTCCAAAAAAGAAGAAAAACAAAATTACAATACTTTCTATATGAGTGAAGATGCCTTTCACACTTTTGATATTGAAGGTGCCTTTGAAGTAACTGTTGAGCAAAGCAATACCCCACAAATACTATTTAATGGAAAAGAGGAGGCACCTAATCACATAGAAATAAATCGAAACAACATCCGTAAAAAATTAAGCATCGAATCCAAAAAAAGTAAACATAAGACCAACATAATTATTCGCACGCCCCAGCTCACTCTCTTAAACTTTAGCGGAGCCGGCAAACTCAATATAGTTGATTTTACCGGCAACGACGTTGAACTGAATTTTGAAGGTGCCACTGCTTCCGAAATAGAACTCGATTGTGATAAGCTTGAGCTAAATGTTGATGGGGTTTCTTCACACAAATTATCAGGTCAGGCAAATGAATTGACCGCAACCATCAATGGAGCAAACCATATTAATGCCCGTAAATTTAAAGTTGCCACTGCCGAAATAGACATAGAAGGCACCAACTCCGCGTCTTTTTGGGTAACTGATGCCTTAGCTATTCAATTAGATGGATTGAATACTGCCAGTTATCGAGGTAATCCAACTATTGAAGAAGAGGTGTCTTTTACATCATCTTTAAAGCAAGAATAGTTTTAAAAGAACAGCTATAGTTAAATAACACCAAATTGACTATAAAATGTAACTTGCCGATTAATTAACCCTATTGGTAAAATGAAAAAGTACACACTTAGAACAGCAAGAAAGGATGATCTAAAATTTTTGTTCGAGGTCTCTACAAGGGCAATGTTGCCTGTTAGAAAAACCCTTAAGCCCAATCTGCAAATAAATATAGCAAAAGAATTTGAGGAGTATACTAAAAAATTTATACCAGAAAAAATTCAGATTATTCAAATGAATGGTAACGATGTTGGCAGGTTACGAATAGTTAGAACCTCTAAAGAAATATATGTAGGCGGCATACAAATATTACCCAAATGGCAACAACAAGGCATTGGTTCAGCCATATTTAAAGACCTGATAAAAGAAGCCGATAAAAATCAATTGCCTGTTATTTTAGAAGTTGCCAAAGTAAATAAAATTGCAAATCAGTTTTATACCCAATTCGGTTTTAAGCAAGTTGGAGAAAAAGGAACGGACAGAATAATGGAGTATACGCCCAAGTAGTCTGTAGAGATAAAATTGTCGCGTACTTTTTTGAAAGACTAGGGTTGAGAATAGTGGAGGTGTCTGGATAAATTGATTATTTTTCCAATGCAAAAGCAAAAAACATCATTTAAAATATAGAAGGCGTCGAAAATTATATCATACTAAAATAGTGGAGGTGTCTCACAAGGTCCATTTACGCAAAGCAGCTCGCTTCAAAATGAAAGGGTGACTTTGGCTAATAGTATTAAAGCATAAAATAACCGATAATACAAAAACTTTAGCCAAAAGCTATTCTAACCTTTAAAGATTCTTTGACAAATTTAAAAAAGCTTTCCTTAACTTGTCAACCAAAATGGACAGATTAAAAGTAGCACAGCTAATGGAAGAGCAAGGCTTAGTACCCTTGTTTTTTCACCCTGATGTTGAAGTAGCTAAACAGGTATTGAAAGCTTGTTATGAGGGTGGCGCAAGATTATTAGAGTTTACCAATCGTGGGCATTTTGCGCACGAAGTTTTTTCTGAATTGAGTAAATACAGCAACAACAATTTGGAAGGCATGGTGTTGGGGGTTGGTTCGGTTACAGATGCCGCAACAGCTTCTTTGTATATGCAATGCAACGCGAGTTTTGTGGTAACTCCTGCCTTTAGAGAAGACATTGCTATTGTTTGCAACCGTAGAAAAGTACTGTGGTCTCCCGGCTGCGGTTCGCTAACCGAAATTAACAAAGCCGAAGAACTCGGCTGCGAAATTGTCAAGCTTTTTCCTGGTAGTATTTATGGTCCAAAATTTATCCAATCTATTAAAGGACCTCAACCTTGGACTAAAATTATGCCTACCGGAGGTGTTGCCCCAACTAAAGAGAACCTTAAAAGCTGGTTTGATGCTGGGGCTACTTGTGTGGGTATGGGTTCTAAATTGATCGCTAAAGATTTGGTGAAAGATGGGAAGTTTGAGGAGATTAGTGCTTTGGTAAAGAACGTTTTAGCTATGATAAGAGAGATAAGATAAATAAAAATAAAGAGGACAAAAAATTTGCACTAAGTTGAATTCTTATAAACAAAAGTAAGCATTATCTCAATTTTAATAGTTGATTTTTTTTTTGAAGCGAAACCAATAAAGCTCAAAAGAACACCCGTCCCGCTTTCCGCTCAAATGCCATTTGCCTGCGCTGCAAAGCCACTCCAAATGGCATAACCGCTGCAATCGGGGCTAGTTTAAAAACGTCGGTTCTTCGTAAAAAGATAAAAAACGATGGCAGTCGAAAACAAGAAAGTATCAACCACATTGATAAACTTATCAAAAAATCATTTACTATTTTAGCATTCCGATGCCAAACAAAAAGCAA
>CALHDG010000187.1 GCA_938023075.1 uncultured Chitinophagales bacterium | reverse complement strand
AAAAATAAATATAATCTTACTAAGCCACCACCCAAAACCAACATATTATTTAACTAAACAATTAAATTTAAGATGAACAATTTAAGTTTTACACTTAAAAATCCTCCCTTCTTTACACTCATTTGCTTACTCCTTCTAAACCTCCCATCTAACCTAACAAAAGCCCAATGCATTACCGACGAAATAGCGGAACAAAATTGTCAGAACGATCCGGCAAACTGTGCCTTACGAGATTTTTACTGGCAAACCATTTTAGACGCTTACGACAATTACCAACAAAACCCGGCTTTATATGCCACTAATTTAGCAGAGGTAGAGCAACGTGTAATACCCGTTGTATTTCATATTATTCATCAATGTGGAGATGAGTATATTACCGATGCCCAATGTTCAGAAGCTATTGATGAGGTAAATCTCGACTTTCAAGCGAACAACTATGAGTTAAATCAATTTTACAATGCGCAAACACAAAGTTATGGATTGGGACCTTTTGAAGATGATTTGGGTTCTTTTAATTCTTTGCGTTTTGAGTTAGCCAGTATCGATGAATATGGTAATGCTACCACCGGAATTACCAGAACTATTGATTACAGCACCTACGATGGAACAAACTCAGGACAATATATCAAATCACTCATACAATGGGATCCAGCAAAATATTTAAATGTTTGGGTAGTGAATACTACCGGTGGTTCGGCATATGCTATTTTTCCAGAAGATGCCAATACTACCAGCGCAAGAGTAAATGATGGTATTGTGATTTCGCACAATTATTTAAGTTTAATTGGCACGGCAAACACCTTATCACATCGAAGAAGACATACGATGACGCATGAAATTGGTCATTGGTTAGGCTTAAGACATACATGGGGTCCTTCAAACAGTGTTAGTCAAAACAGTAACTGTACAGCAGATGATGATATTTGTGATACACCAAACGGCATTGGTTTAAATGATGTGGTTTATCCAAAACCGATCAGTTTTAATTATACAAACAGTGTGTTAAACGGGCAAGCGACCTTTAATCAAAACGGATTAAGTATTAATGGTAACAATCCATCAAGTGAAGGCAATGGCATTATTGGTAGCTATAATTATGTAGGCATCAACCAAAATGCACAAGGCTATCCAAACACTTGCACAAATTCGCAAGATTGTTTTGCTAATGGAAATGCAGGCGACAGACCAGATAATATTTACAACTTTATGGATTATGGCTCCGAGTTTATGTTTACTAAAGATCAAATTAAAATGATGGTAACTGTATTAACTTGCGATATTGCCGAAAGGAAAACGATCGGTACTGCTACATCTAATGCCAGCGCATTATTGCCATCGAACAATAATTTTGCGACCATTACTACCGATGGTTATATATTTGTTGAAAATGATTATAATAATGCACTAAATGAAAGGGGTGTTACCTTAACTTTATCAGAAGGCACTTTTACTACAGCAAATTTAATTCAGTCTATTTCACCTAATCTTTCAGCTTTTGGCTTAAGTTATCAAATTACCTATTTAAATAATAACACTTCAGCCAATATTGCTTTAATCGGCAATAGTTCAAATATTCCATCTAATGGTTTAAATAATATTGAAATCACCCTTAATTTAAATGCCATTAACCAAGGTAGTAAACCCTACTACGGAGCTAATGGAAACAGTTTAACCTTAAGTGGTTTTGAAATTAAAGTAAAAGAAAATGATGGTATTATTCCTGGAGTTACAGGTCCTATTCACCATAATTATGTAAGTGTTATAGATGGTGATTTATGTATTGATGAGTCAACTCGCAGACCTGGTTTTAATTTTGCTTCTTATGGCGTAATATTAGGTAGTACTTTGGTAAAATTTATATCAGGCACTTACATTGATCAAACTTTTTCAAACGGAAATCCATTATTGGATGAAGGTTTTTACCTAACGAATAGTTCACCTTTAAATATTGAAGTATTGGTAGAAAACGGTACCACTGGAAAAGGAGACATTCCTTTATTGCCATCTAATTTAGACCTGATTAATGGTTACAATTACAGTGCACCAACCAGTCCCTATAAATATGCAGCTATGACGGTTTTAAGAACCAGCAGTTTTACATCGGATGATATTCATGGAATGGCTCGAGTGTATTCACCTAATTTTCCTGATAATTTAAATAAAGAAGGCTACGTTGGCTTACGTTTTCAAGTAGGTTGTGAGCAAGCTTGGTACTATGCATGGTTAAAAATTAGTGTAGATGAAGTAAACGGAAAACCAACCATGTGTTTAATAGAAGGGCAATTAGAGAATGTTCCACATCCTGCAAACAACGTGGGTAATTATTTCACTGGTCAGCAAGATTGTGATGAAATTAAGAATTCTCCAACTACGGGTTTTACTTGGATAGAATCTATTTCAATAGACAATACAGCTTTTCAAAATGGAACTACGGCTGCTGACGGCTATACCGATTATAGCAATCTCGGTTCACAAGTTACTTTACAAGCAAATAGTAATTATATGATGTTGGTCAATACCCAAAACACAGTTCCCAATTCGAATAACCACTTTTTTGCTTTTGCTGATTTTAATAAAGATGGTATTTTTGATTATTCAGAATTACTCTTTTACAGAGCAATCAGTCAAGGGGTGGGATCTTTCAGTTTTGTTGAACAATTTAATGTTCCTGTCGGAACAGCCGATGGAAATTATGACATCAGATTGATTTTTAGCCGGCAACGATACAATAATAATAATGTTGAATATTACTTAAATCCTTGCAGTAGAATTAGTGAAGGGGAAGTTGAAGATTATGTTATTACTATTGGGTCAAGTACAAATCCAAATCCTGACCCGGTAACTTTTGATGATTACCCTTGGTTAAATAATTTAGATTTAACGGACTGTTGCGAAAATGGAATCATTACTGAATATGTTTCGGCAAATGGCTATCCATATATTTTTATAGAAAGTGCATCGGGTTGTCACGATGGGAAATTGTTTAATGCCAGCGGACA
>CALHDG010000186.1 GCA_938023075.1 uncultured Chitinophagales bacterium | reverse complement strand
TACTGTTTATATAATTTCTTTACCACTTGCAATCCATCTCTATCTATAATTTTAATAAAATAGGTTGCTGACGGTAAGCCTTCTAAAGAAATACTTTGTTGTGGTTTTTGAAAATGTTTTACCGTTTGCCCTAAACTATTGAATATTTCAACTTTTTGGATGGCTTTTGAATTGTTGATGTTTAATAAATCTGTTGCAGGGTTTGGATAAATGGAAATATCTTTCAATTCATTTTCGAAAATACTGATTGGATTGACTTGAATACCATCTATGCTTTCATAATAGTAAAGGTTACCGGTTAAATAGTTTAACGACCCAAACAATATGTCTAGATCTCCATCATCATCTAAATCAGCAAAAACTGGATATACCAAATATACATCATCATAGTCATAGCCAGAATAATAAGGAGAAGTAAGGGAAAATGATCCTATTTCAGCCAAACTTGCATTTTGTGGTGTGCCTGTATTTTGATAATAATAAAATACATTATTATCGTAACTAAAAAGTAACACATCAAAATCTCCGTCATTATCTATGTCAACTATATCAAAAAACAAATAGTCGTTAATATTAATAGCTGCGGGCAGCTCAATATTAAAATTGTTTTCATTTTTTTGAAAAGATATTTCCCCATCAGCAGTGGAGGTGTTTTCAAAATATACGATATTACCATATGACGTATTGAAGCAATCTTCATCACCATCATTATCCACATCGGCAAATACCACTTTACTAAAATAATAATCTTCAAAAACTAAACCGAATGGATTTTCCAAAGGTTCTTCAAACACGGGATTTTGTGCATTACCGGTATTTTCAAAATAGGTTACTTTGCCAAAATAATCAGAAACAAACAAATCCAAATCACCATCCATATCAACATCGCTGAAAGCCGGATTGGCTGCATTATAAGTGTTCACATTTTCAAATAGTGATGCAGTAGGTAATGCGAATTGGGGCTCGGTTTGGGTGCCGGTATTTTCATAAAATTTTAATTTACCATATACTGTATCCGTATTAAAATAACTAACACGATTTACACCTCCATACACCAAATCTAAGTCGCCGTCTGCATCTAAATCAACCAATTCGGGAACTGAAATCGTATTAACATCTATTGAAAACAGTCCTATTATTTCCGGGTCTGTAATGCCGAAAGCATTTTCAACTCCTGCATTAAACATTGGCTCATTGGCATTTCCTTCGTTTTCAAAATACAGAGTAGGATCAAAATTTTGACTTGCGATTAAGTCTAAATCACCATCGGCATCTAAATCGCCTAAGGTTGGAAGTGCAAAACTATTGAATATTTCTTTTGACAATAGCACACTATCAACAGATTCAAAATTTGGTGTAGAAGTGTCGCCTATATTTTCATAATAAAACAAGCTTGCTTCATAGTAGTCATTAAAATCAGTTTGTATACCTGCAACTATATCTAAATCTGCATCTGCATCAATATCTACTACTCTTAAAAAAGTAAGATACTCTTCTTCAAAAGCATTTAATCCAAAAGGATTGATTTCTGGTTCAACGAAATCTGGTTTATTTTTGTCTCCAGTATTTTGATGATACAGAATATTGCCGTTTGTATTGGTAGTTAATATATCTAAATCACCATCATTATCAAAGTCAACCAATTCGGGAATCTGATTTTCATTTACCTTAATATTAAAAGGATTTAAAACCGGAGCGGCAAATGTTGCTTGCTGTTTAGTTCCTACATTTTCGTAAAACGCTATACCATAGTAAGCGCCCATAATTATATCAAAGTCGCCGTCGTCATCTAAATCTCCAAATGTATGATAAAAACCTAAATAGACACTTTGTAGTTGGAAAGGATTAGCTTTTAGCTCAGCAAATTCTGGTTCGTTGCTAGTACCAGTGTTTTCCTGAAAATAAAAATCAGATGAATTAAAATAGCTTATACTGCTTTTTAATAAATCTAAATCGCCATCACCATCAATATCAACTAATGCTGGTACAACAAACAAAGGGTTGGTTGTAAGTATCCCATAGGGGCTCCTAACAGGGTCTGCAAAAGCCTGCGCTTCTACCGGATTTTGAACAGCTGTACCCAACACCATTAATATTGGTGCTACCAATCGTTTCAACCGGTAAGCAGGCATTACACTTTTAAGCTGCTCAATTAAGCGTTTAATTTTTAAAACTAATGATCTGCTCCAAGCCAAATCATTTGGTTTGCTGTTTTTCAATTGCTTTACCGCATATTTTAGCTGGCGGTACTTTCTAGAGAAATGAAAGTTTTTCTTCATGTTTTATGCAGTTTATTTGTTCAACATTTTATTGTTATTACTTGGTTTGGGCTTCGCCCAAAAAGTGGTTTGGGGTATCATTAAACCGGCTTTGTAATCGTTAGTTATGGTGTTTAAAACATTGGGGCGTTGCTTATTGGCTAATATATGTACATCATAAATTTCATCTAAAGAAGTGAGGTAAGTAATTTTACCGGCAATACTGGCGGTTGGTAAATGCACTACTACAATGCCTGCTTCGTTTGCCATTTCAGCAAAAGGCAATTTGCCAAAAGTGGAAGAATTTTTACGCAATTTAGATAAGCCAATAAACAGGTAATCTTTATACAAATCCATGCCTCGTACAAAACCATTGAGCTTTAAAATGCTTTCTTTTTGCCCGGTGTTGATGTCAATTTTAACCAATTCGCCTGTGGCAGACAGCAGTACATAAACATCATTATAAAACAAGCGTGGGGAATGTGGCATGGCTAAACCTTTGGCAATTATTTCATTGCTTTCTACATCAATTAATACACCTGTTTCTGTAATTGTTTCGCGCCAACTTTGGAAACTGTTGCCCGTATTGAAAGCGGTAGCATATTTCGGCTTTTTATCTTTAACAATCATGCCGTTTAAATGACAACGGTCTTCTGAAACTAGTTTATCTATAAAATTCGGTTTCCAGTAAGGTGTGAAGTTATAATTATCATCAATAGAAATAATACAGGAAAACAAGGTATTGACGGCAAACAATTGTCCATTTTCGCCAAAGCGTAAATCGTGTAAATCTAAATTGCCGGTATGGTAAGTAACACGCGGCATATATAAGGCATCATACTTGTTGGGTGATTTGGGATAATATGCCGCTAAATTTTTAGAGTTGGCAAACACCACAATCTCGTCTTTACAGGCTAAGGCAATTTTATCTTTCTTTTCATCTTCGGCAATACCCATTGGTTTTTGAAAAGTACGAGGCAGTTGTATTAATGCATTTTCATCTTTAGCAGAAATAAAAACCAATTTACCTGCCTGATAAGTAGATAAGGCAATAGAGCATTGTAGCCTGATTAATAATTCAGGTATTTGGGGAGTATATTGACAGCTGAACGGCGCTAATGCCTCGTTGGGTTTGTTCATTAAGTAAATATAATAATAGTAATTCAAAAATCCAATTTATAAATTTTCAATCTGACAGATTCTGAACGAGCTACTTCACTTAGTTCAGTATCTTTTCAGAATGACGGGCTTTGTCTGTTGTTAAATGGGCAGTCAGCTTGATTGGCTACTAAGAAGATCGACTACATTAAATTTTTAACAAATTCGTAAATAATGTTATAAAACAGTATAATTTTTTGTATGTTGCACAAGAAATTCATAGTGAAAATTCATTTTCAATTAATTAAATAAAATACATTTTTAAAATCTAATAATATAATACATTATGAAAAAAGTGTTTACGCTGGGTATTATGGCACTAGCAGTTTGTTTTTTTTCAAATCAAACATTTGCGCAGCAAAGCCCATCAAGAATTCAAGATGTTGATCCAAGTCAGGCAACGCCTCCTGATCCATCTACTCAAAACAATCTTCCGCCACCTGTATTAACCATAGAAAATTCTTTTTGTGATAGTGCAGCAGGAATACCTTATAATATAACAGATTGTCAGGGTTTTGTAGCTTATGAAAATGGTGGATCAGATATTATTTATGTACTATCGATATATAATGATCCTGCAAGTCCAACTCCCTATCAAGCTCCAGCAGGGGTAACTTTTATTGATGTTTTTGACGCATATGATAATTTCGTTTTATACGATGGTTTTTTTTATGACTGTGATATGTTTTTAAATGGACCTTATTTCCCTACGGAACTTACCGTTTCGTCAGGTGTTTTTTACGAGCCTATAGTTGATTTAACAACTATTGATGCAGTTTGCGATCCGGTAACGGTTTCCATATTTGCGATTCCGTTTGATAGAACCAATTTTGTACAGCCAGCCGGTATTGATGTTATTGAGATGCCAGTTACCATTTTTCCTAGTGGCTTAACAACTGCTGTTGTAGATGATGGTTCTTCATGTGGCACACCAACAGTGCAATTAGTTGCGGCTGATGGTACAGTTTGTGAAACTGTAGCAGGCGGTTTTTGCCAAAATGAAGGAGACACTTTTACATCTGATTTTGCAGCTACAGCTACCGGTGCTACTTTAATAAATGCTCCGGCAGGTTGTGGTTTACCAGCTGATGTTACGCTTACATGCTCAACTTGTGATGTTTTAGTGCCAACCTTAAGTCAATGGGGTTTAATGACTTTAGCTTTGTTGCTAATGACTTTTGGTGCTTTAAAAATGGGTTATACCAGTTTACAAACCAGTAGATTGAAAAAATAAATTTACTTATTTTATTAAGATAAATATAATATGGTGAACCCGATACGTAATGTGTCGGGTTTTTTTTATTTTAAAAGGTTGCTGTTTAGAAATAGTATAATCAATTCTATTTAATTAAAGAATTATTGTTGAAAGTCCATGGCTTCTAAATTACCGGTAGCCACCAAGCCCGCCCAAAATGCCGGTGTGTCTAAGGTTTGTTTTGCACTATCTAAATAAGCAAGTTTCGCTTGTTGCAATGCTACATCTTTGGTTAAACCGTTTTGTAAGTATTCAATAAACAACTTAGTAATCTCCGAAGTAGACTCTTCCGGTATTTGCCATAAACTCATCACCAAACTGGGGCAACCGGCATAAGTAAATGCCCTCGACAAACTCATAACTCCTTCACCTTTTTGTAGTTCGCCGCTGCCGGTGTTGCAAGCGTGTAAAATGGTAAGGTCGCTGTTGATTTTCATGTTGTATAAATCGTAAGCATATAATTTGTAATTCTCGGCGGGCGAAAAAGCCATATAAGAATTGAGGGGATTCTCATCATTCAACACGCCGTGCGTTGCCAAATGAAGCATGTTATAATGATTTTGATCATTTAAAAAATTGGATATAACTGCTTCTTCATTGATATAAGATTGTCCACTCAATGCGTTTGCTAAAACCTTAACCGTTTCTCTGGCGATAGGTAAATCGCTGTAGGTTTGATTGTTATACCTTGGCGCATAACCACCATACGATGTTTTCGGTTGATTGAACAATGGGTCGTGAGTTTCCCTCGTTTCTAACCATAGGGCAGCAGAATAAGTATAAGCAATCGATTTTTCTTTCAATAAATAATTTAAATTTTTGTATTGGATGTTTGTTTTGTCGGTGTCTGCTGTTAACAAAACCTCGAATGGAACATAATTCAACTCGGCATCGGGAATGATTTGTAGCCGCTTAATAGCTGTGGACAAATCGCATAAAACCGGATCAACCAATAAACGGCTTAACTGCCTCGCATTGGTAGTGAATAAAGCCTTCTCAGCCTGATAAACGTTTGTAATACTTTGCCGCAAATGTTGAATCGTTTGATTCCAGTTATCCGGCTTATTAACACGATATAAATGAGTATGATCTGTTGAGATCAACAATAGATAAATTACTTCCTCCCCAACAAAGTATTCAAGTATAGCGGTTTGGTTATCTAAGCTTTGCTGCACCTCATTTAATTGGGTTTGGTTTTGTTGGTATTTTAAACGGTAGTAATCGGGATAATTATTTTCTAAATCGGTGATGAGTTGTTGGTATTGTTGTTTTTCGTCAAATAACACGTTCGTCAGTCTGTCAATTTCCTGTTTGTTTTCTGCTGAAGCAGTTAGTTCGTTTAATTGTTTATTATGATAGGTGAGTGCAATTTTTAAGTCTTTCTCCTGCTCCACCAGACTGTCGGGCAAGTTCGCAAACTGTAAGGCATCGGCTTCATTCATAGATTGTAGTAAAACCGTAGCCTTGTTTTTTTCCATAAAACGGAAGGCGGACTCACTTATATCTTGCCCATTTTCTTGTAATTCATAAGCTACCTTTAAAGCATTTTCAATATACGGTACAATGTTTTTTGCCTGAAATAAGCGGGAGTTTTCGGTGGAGATGTCTTTTTGGAGTTGATCGTGAAAATCGAAAGCGGTTTGGTAAGTTTGGTTGGCGAGGGTTAGGTATTTTTGGTTGTTGTTTTGTTGGTAGTATTGGTGGGCGGTGGTGGCTTTTAGGTGGAGTACTCTTATCATATCGGGGTTGGAGTAGATGAATAGGGTGGTGTCTTTTGAGTTGGGGTTTTGGAAGATGTCTTCTGTTCGGAAATTGTTGGTTAGGTTGATTAGGGCTTTTTGATAGTGGAGGAGGGCGGTGTCGAATTGGTGGAGGGCGGTGTAGTTGTCAGCTAGGTTTTCGTGGTTGCTGGCATACTGAAAACTAAATGGCACTTCTTTGTTTTGATATTTTAAGTCTAAGGACTGCAATAATTTTTCAATAGCTAAATGATATTCTTTTTGTTCAAATAATACAGTAGCGATATTGTTTATTGCTTTTGCAATATAAGTGTCTTTGCTAATTAAAGAGTCTGCGTAATTTAAAACTTTTTGATATTGAGAGATCGATTGTTCATACTTTCCCAAGATTTCGTAAGAATTCCCTTTACTAATTAAACTATTACAGACATTATTAAAATCTCGTGCTTCCGTGCTGAGTTTAACAGCTTTGTCAGCATAACTAATTGCCTTTACAACCTTTACTAAGTCTTTAGTCTCATTCAATATGTCGGCCATAGTGCCGAAAGCTATTCCTTTACGCCTGTTTATTGCTCTCACTTGAATTGCCTGTTCGCCATACTCTAGTGCTTTATCTAAATCTCCTAATCTAAAATTGCAGTCAGACAGATTTCTAAGTATTCGTATTGAGTCTTTAGGCTTTTTAAATCCTGCAGTATAAAGTGATTGTTGTAAATTTTTAGATGCTTGTTTGTATTCTTGTAATTCAAAAAAAGCCAAGCCTAAATTTAAAAATGATTTCCATAATAGCCCGTCAGTATTTATTGATCTAATATCTTTTGCTAATTCATTGTATTCAATTGCTTTAAATAAGTCTGAATTGTGAAATTCAACCGCCAATTGATGATAACAGCAAGCTAAAAATCCTTTATCCCTACTTTCTCCAAATTGAATAAAGTCCAACACTTGTTGTACATTAAATGTTTCTATTCCATTAGTTCTAACACAGATGCACTTGTTTTCCTCTTCACAATCGAACTCAACAGGAAAAACATCATCGGCAGCCATAGATGGAATTTGCGAAATGACTAATGCAAAATTGAGTATAAAAATTATCCTTTGCATCTTACTATATTTTATTTGCTAAAAAAAGCCTAAATATAATATAATTAATATACATAAGAATGGAGTTTTGTGAATGATTTTTAAAACAAAACAGACTGGACAAAATATCCAGCCTGTTTTTGATCTTTCCTTAATTTAAGTTATTCAATTAGTAATTTTTGAAGGTAATGAGTATGTGTGTTTTGAACTTTCAATATATAAATACCTTTAGTTAAATCGCTTAAATTAATTGTTGAATATATGTCCTCAAAATGGTTTTGATGAACTGCTTTTCCTGACAAATCATATACAGTAAGTAAATTACTTTCCCTATTGTTATGACTTAATTCTATAAATATTTTACCCTTGGTTGGGTTTGGATAAATATCTATTGAAGTTTTCTTAGTTATATTATTTGTGGTGTTCTGCAATTGTTTCTGAAACTGATTGCCAGTACAGCTCCAACTATCTTCTATTTCATTTAATCCAAAAGCCACGACGCAAGAATAGCCCGGAGAATCAGAACAATAATGAGTTCCATCCTGGTAATACAGCTCTACGCCATCCGAAGTTGTAATACTTATGAAATAATAATTGCCTGCATCATAAACAACTATACTATATCCAATGCAATTATTAGGATTTATATGGTCATTTAGCCAGTGAAATGTATCAAAAATACTATTACTGGTTTCTTCAATACATGTAATGGTTATGGCTTTTTCTGCAACATTACAAGGAGTGTTAACTTTATTGTCAATAAAATCAAATTTCACAAGTTGTCCTTCCTTAACTTCAAAGTCTACCAAAAATAAATATGGATCATAAATATGACCATCTATAGTCTCCACAAAAAAATAATCTAAGCCTCCACATTCTTCAAAGAAAATTGTTCCACTATTTTTGTTACAGTCAGGTTCAGGAAATACTCCCTCAACAATTTCCACGCATGTAATATTGATAGCCTGTTCAGAATTATTGCAAGGGGTAATAATTTCATTGTTTACTACAAAATCAAAAATTATTGTCTGACCTGGCAATGGCTCCTGCTCAAGCAAATGAAAATAAGGATCATAAATTTTTCCATCATTTGTTTCAACAAAATAGTATAATGACCCACCACAGCTCTGTGCAAATATAACTCCAGTATTACAATTGTTGCAATTGCATGAAGACTCATATTCGCAAGTTCCATCATTCATCGTTGCTTGTGCATTGTAATTAATAGCATTTGGATCGGTACAACCCGAAATTTCCAGTGGTAAGGTATCGCAACCACAAGACCATTGGTCAACTATACTCCAATCCACTTCGGGAACTATACTTTTATTACCAGTGTCTGAACCATAATAGATTTCCGCTCCATTATAATCTAAATAGAGGTTTCCCTTATCTTTTGTTTTTACATAAATATAATGCCAATAGCTTCCATCGTAGTATTCAAAAACTTCGGTACACAGGTTTGCTGTAACATAGTTGTTTAACCACGGATAGGTTTCAAAAGCACTAATATTACAAGTTGATAATACCTCATATTGGCAAGTACCATCATCCTCAATTGCTTGAGTATTGTAATTGATAGCATTTATATCTGTGCAGCCTATAATCGGTTCATTAGATTGTAAGTTGTCACAATTACAAGACCATTGACCAACAATATTCCAGGTTTCATCTTTAACAGCACTTCTATCGCCATTATCTGTGGCATAATATATTTCTCCACCCTCATAATCTAAATACAAGTTTCCTTGATTACCGGTTTTTACATAAACATAATGCCAATAACTTCCATCATAATAATCAAAGACTTCAGTGCACTGTTCATTAATGACATAATCACCTAGCCATGGATAACTTTCAATTGCTGGAATATTGCAGTTAGATGACACTTCATATTGACAAGTGCCATCATCCTCATTAGCTTGTGTATTATAATTGATTGCATTAGTATCAGTACAGCCCGGAATCGTTTCAGAAGTTTGTTGGTTGCCGCATCCGCAAGACCATTGGTCAACAATACTCCAAATTCCATCCTGAATAGCACTACTATCGCCATTATCAGATGCATAAAACACTCCACTACCATCATAATCTAAATACAAATTTCCCTGATTTTCGTTTTTTACATAAACATAATGCCAATAGCTATTATCGTAATAGTCAAAAATTTCAATACATTCACCAGTAGTAATGTAATTTTCAAGCCAAGGATATTCATTTTTAGCTGTAGTACATGAAGTTACAACGCTTGTACAAGGTGGGCAATATTGTTCGCTTGCTGATTGGCAAGGCATTTCAGCAACAGTTCTATCGTCGGTACAGTATAAACACGTGCTATTATTTTCTATATTGGCATATGGATTATAATTACACGCCTCACAATCGGTGCATCCTTCTATTTCTGGTGAATCATCAAAAGCAAATTTTAATTGTTTTCCAGTTTTAGTAAACTCAACCATTTCTGGGTTGTACACTAAAAAATGGTTTTCAAAATCTTGCAAAATTTCATCATACGTTCTAGTGTTATCAATGCTGATTTCCAATGCTAAAGCTAAAGTGGTAAAAAAGGCAGCCATAGAAGTACCACTGTTTATTTCTCGTCTATTATTTATTCCATATCCAAAAATATTTTCACCTGGTGCAGCAAGTGTTACAGATTCTTTACCGAAATTTGATTTTTCATAAGGCAAGCCCTGAGCATTAGAAGCTGCAACAGAAATTAGATGGTCATTATTATACCATGTAGTATCTGTAGTCTCATTGCCTATTGAATCTAAAATTTGATTTACATGAAAGGGCTTTGCATAATATGCTGGATATTGCGGATCAATATCAATATTCAAACGTTTATTACCGGCAGAAGCAACAATAAATGTTCCTGATTCTTTTGCCTTTGCCACCGCTCTTTCAATAAAAGCATTAGGCTCACCTGAAAATCCGGCGCTTATATTCATTACATCGGCATTATGGTCAATTGCGTGATACATGCCGCAAAGCAAATCGAACAAAGTACCTTTATTATAGCTATTGGTAATTTGTAATGGTACAATTTTAATGTTTGAATTGAAAGGTAATCCATCTGCAATGGAGCGAAATCCAAAAGTACCGTGCCCGATCGTATCAATATAATCAGTTGAAATAGTGCAAGTGTCTGTATATCGATTGATGGAGTCTTCAGCATAGCCAACATAGCTGAAACCAGAACTTGAAAGGCTACAGCAATCATCAATGGGAGCCTCATCAATCAAATGTTGACTAGCATCAAAACCACGTTCATCTAAGCCAGAATCTAATAAATATATTAAAACAAAATCTGAAAAATTGAGGTTGTTTACCATATTTACAATTTTATAGGCTTTCTCATAATCTGTTTCAGGTAAATCTGTATCTAAAATCATATTGAAGCCACCATTCACTAAAAAAACATTATTGCCTCCATCAACATCAGTTGTCCGGTCTCCTACTTCTACCTTTTTATCAATCGTTACCAAAGCTTTGGTTGCTTGTTCTGTAGTTGGAAAATCATACAAATGCAACTCACGATTACAATCACATTTATCTACCCATATCCCACCGTGATGAAACAGTTTTGTTTCTATCGAATCTTTAGTCGCTCTGTTGTTAAATTCTAATATAAGCTGATCATATTCTACCGCTTGACCATTTAAATCAAAGCCTTTTAATATAACAAAAATAGGTTTAGTAATACTTATTACTGGAGGTTCACCTTCAATGCACTGAGTGATTACCTGTAGTGTATATTTGCCTACATTGTCTTTGTTTAAATTTTCAATTTGTAAATTAACATTATTTGCCCCTTCAATCATATTCCCGTTTCGCTTCCATTGATAACTATACTCCGTATTGTCTTCATCATCTAAAAGCTCCATATTAATATTAAATGAAACCCCTGGATTGTCAAATACCTTAAACTTTATATTTCCATAATTTTTTGGTTCTATCCGTTGTACCGTATAGATAACATTTGCTAATAAATCATTTTTGTTGCTAATATTTGAACAAACAAAATTATTATAGGATATATCAATTATTTGTGCCTCTACCATCAAAACTTCTTCCGGAACATCTTCACTTAATTCATTATATGATAAATTTAAAAATTCCAATCTGATTAAATTACCTATCGTCACTGGAATACTGCCCTCAAATTGGTTTATCGATAAATCTAATATGGATAAGTTCAATAAATTACCAATAGAATCAGGAATAGTACCATTAAAAAAATTTGTGCTTAAATCCAATGTTATCAAATTAGTTAAATTACCCAATTCAGTAGGTAAGTTATTACTGAACGTATTATTAGATAAATCTATTTCTTGCAAATTACTTAAGGCACCTATTTCTGATGGTATATTTTCACTTAATTGATTATGAGATAGATCTAAGATTATTATATCAATTAGGTTTTGGATGTCAGAGGGAAGATTACCTGTCAGTTCATTATGAGATAACTCTAATTCATTTAAATTTGTCAAATCAAATATTTGAGCCGGTATATTGCCATGTAAGTCATTGTTGTTTAATATAAGACTGTTTAGGTTGTTTAGCCTAACTAATTCAGTAGGAATTTCTCCGCTTAAGTGGTTTTCGGTCAAAATTATGGAAGCTACTCTACCGTCTTCATTTAATGTTACACCGTGTAGTTCTCCCAAATTACAATCTTCTGTTGGGCCTTCATCGGTTAATTGTGCCCAGCCAGTGTTGATCGACCAGTTATTACCATTAGTGCTTTCGTAAAGGGCTTGACAGGCAATCCAATCATCAAAGTGACAATTAGGTAAATCTAGTTGACAGGCAGCATCTTCTGTAGCACAAAAATCTTCCCAAGAGATATCAAAGTTATTGCCAGCACTGATATGTTGATTGTCAAATTTACTGCACCAACCTATAAAGCTATCAAAATAGCATCCAGAAAGATTATTATTAGATACATTTATATACTCTAAACTATCTAAGTCTGCTAACTTGTATGGTATTTTGCCACTTAACTGGTTACCAGCAAGGATTAACATTTTTAAATTAGATAAATTACCCAATTCGGATGGGATATTTTCACTCAATTGATTGTTTTCAATACGTAAACATATCAAACTAGTTAAATTACCCAATTCCGGTGGTATGTTGCCACTTAACTGATTGCTAGAAAGATAAAAATCTTCAAGGTTAGATAAATTACCTAATTTGGCTGGAATGTTTCCACTTAAGCGGTTACCAAAAAGAGTTAAATTATTTAAATTGACTAAATTGCCCAGTTCCGGTGGAATGTTTCCACTTAATTGGTTATTCTGGAGCTGCAAAATAGTTAAACTGGATAGATTACCCAATAAGGGTGGAATGGTTCCGTTTAATTGGTTGTTGAAAAGAGAAACCTTTACAACTCTGGCACTTTCTAAAGAATCTAAAAATACTCCTTCTAAATCTGAAAGATTGCAATTTAATGGTGGACTGTTTTTATCATCAATCAGGAAGTTCCAACCTGATCTTTTACTCCAATTATCCCCATCTGTACTCTCATAAAGGGCTTTCAAAGCCGTCCAATCATCAATATGGCATTGGGCTTGGCTTTGGCTTAAACTAAAAAGTAGGGAGAGGCATAGCCATACGGTGGTTAATGTATTCTTTTTCATGTTATATTTTGTTTTGTTAATGAATTTTGTTTGTTAATCTTTCTATTCATTAGTGAGGTAGCTTTTTTGGTTTTGTGGCTGTTTTGGTGTTCTCTGTTTCTACTCTATGTTGTTTATTTGGTTATTGCATATAAAGGCTAAGTTTTAAGGCTTGTGTTTTTGTTCATAATAATTGTAACCTGTATATGTCTTTTATTTTTGATGCGCAAAATTAAAGTAGTCCTTCGGTTTTATTTTCATGGTATTTAGTGAAATTTTAATATCCTTGTTTTTGGTGATTGGGGTGTTTTTCCCTCCCACGTCACTCTTAAATCAAATCGCAGCTTACGGAGATTTGAGGTTCAGAATCTGCTTCTTTTGGAAACCACTGCTTAAACGGCTTTTCGTTAACTGATTGACAGATTCTGAGCATTTCTTCCACGCTGTTCCAGAAATCTCAGAATGACGATTTTAGGAAAAAACAAAAACCAGACACCGAAACATCCGGCTTTTGTTTAAATTAGGTGTTTTTCATCTTGCCTATTCTATGAATAGCTTTTGTATGCCAATTTGAGTTTGCTCATTTCGAATTTCAATGATATACATACCCTTTGCCAAGCCTGCTACCTTTAAGGTAATTTGGTTGCCGGTAAATTGTTGTTGTTGTACTATTTTTCCGCTGGTATCAAATATAATTACTTCGCTTTCACTTTTGGTTTCGTAGCTCAATTCAATTTGTACCAATCCATTAGCCGGGTTTGGAAAAAGCTTAAATGATTCAGCGTTATTTAATTCTGTAGTTTTAGTGTTTTCAAAAAGCCCATTTGTTTTCGCCGAACTGTTGGTTGATTCGCAGCCACAAGTCCAAGTAGCCTTTGGCTTAAAACCATAGGTTTGCGCTATGCGGTAATCTCCATCATCTGAAGCCCAAAGTGCGCCATCATAATATACTTGTCCAGCCCCATCTGTAAAAATATAGATGTATTGAAAAATTTCTGAGTAGGTATAAATGATGATGCTTTCTCCATTGCAGTTCTCTTTATCAACTATAGTAGAGGCAATTTCTGACATACTAAATACATCGTCACAAGTTCCAATCACCATATCTATTTCTTCAAGACAAGTGATAGTGATGGCTTTTTCTGCCATATCGCATGGGGTGATTTGCTCGGTATTATCGATAAAATCAAATTGTATGCGTTGTCCATCATACACTTGCAAGTCTACCAAGTCGAAATAAGGATCAAAAATTTGCCCATCATCTGTTTGTATAAACCGGAAAGTATTGCCTCCACAATCGGCATAAAAAACTGTACCGGTGTGGCGCTCACAATTTGGTTCTTCACTTGTAGTGGAAGTACAAACACAGTCTTGCACTGCTTCACCTAATGGATAGTTTTGGTCGCAAATTTCCAAATACCGGTTCTGCCCATCACTTAAATATAATAGCTTATCAATTTGAACAAATTCCCAGCCATCGTACTCATAAGTTGCAATTCGCTCACCTTGGCAAAATGCTTCATCTTCAGCCCAAGGGTATTGATTAAAAATAGCTTCACAAGTATTTACCGTTGGTGCTTGTTCTCCTGCACAAATACAATCCTCCTTATATTGGTCATTGATAGTTGAGGGGTCTTCGTCGTTGCAAGCATCGCCCGGAACAATACAAGAACCATCATCTTCAGTAGCTGCCACATCATAATTGCAAGCTGCTGGGTTGGTACATCCTTCAATTACATCTGGCTGAACTCCACAATTGCATTCTTCCACCACTTCTATTAATCCATAATCTATTTTACATTGATCAACATTTTGATATTCACTTGAACAAAACAACGTTCCATTGCTTAGGTATAAAAGTCTACTCCCATCATTATTTTGAATTTCAATAAACTTCCAGCCACTGGCAGAATCATATACTTTAATTGACTGACAATTATTAATGATATCTTCAAGCCACGGATATTCTAACTTGATTGGCGCGCAACAATCAAAAGTACATGTTCCGGCTTCTCCATAGTTACAAGCAGTTTCATCTAAACAGGTTTCCGGGCAAGTTATACTGCATTCGGCTATAATTTCGGTTAAACCAAGCTCTTCTATACAATCTTTAACAGCTGCGCCAGAACACTCCAATCGTCCATTGCTTAAATACAGGTTACTCTCATCACCATTTTGCACCTCTAAATAATTAAAAACCTCATTGTATTTGTAAATGGTAATTTCAGCTACTGAATTGCTTACATTTGCGCAAGCTGCTGCCTGTAGCCACTCATACTTTATTAGCATATTGTTACAACTAATGGCGCAGTAATTACTTAAATAACTCCTGTCAAACTCGTAAGAGGTTTGCATTCTAATAATTTGCTGTGGGCTAAAGTTGATCCGGCAATGAGGATAATTATATGACATTACATTTTTAATATCAGGCATATAGGTGTCGCCATTATCATCTTTAAATGTACAAGGGAGTTGCGCATAGTCTTCTCTAAATGTACAGGTAGAATAATCGGTACAAAAGCCTACATGATATTTGGCTTCATTTTCTTCATCGTAGACCAAACCAGTTGGATCGGCTGGAGTATCGCATATTTCATCGCCAACGCCATATCCGCAATTCGAGGCATCTACTAATTCATCTCCCCAACCAACCACATCGTGCGAACCTTGATGGGTATGATAAAGGCTAAAATAATGTCCCAACTCATGGGCTAAGGTGCTTCCATTATTTGCCGCCGTATTGGTTAGCACAATCCAATCTTTTCCATAATCGCGTACGTAAGATGGAAAACTTGCCCAACCATTTATGCCTTCTTTATATAGTACAGGAACGAAAAAAACATCTATTGCATCAGCAACCAAATAAGGTAATGCCATTTCGTATTCTACGGTATTCTCATTAAAACCCTGGCTAATTGTTCCGTCAGCGTAGGCATCATTGTCAATATAGTCTACGCTACAAATGTGAAATTTAAAATTAGCTGACTCAAAGGTTTGGTTTAAATCTGCTATAGAAGTCTTCAAATCTTCTATACTTAATCCTTTTTCACTATTGCTATCTCTAATAATATGAGCAGCAATTTGCAAGTGTACTTTTTCATCGTTGTTGCTAAACAGGCTGATGTCTGTATCTAACCTGTCATCGCGGGTATCAATCATATATTGTATTTGTTCTGGTAGTAATTCAATGCCGCATTCTTGAGCATTCATCAAGTTGTTTGCAAAAAGTAATATGCAAGTAATAAATAATAAATTTATGTTATGTTTCATGTTTTATTTGGTAAAAATTTAGTTAAAAATGGGTAGTAAGCAGCGGTTGCTTTTTTTTGGGGCTGCTTACTCATTTGGGTATTCAAGTTGATTATTTCAATACCCTGTGTAGCCGGGTTCACTTGGGCAAAGTATTTTCCTTGAAAGTCTTAGCCTAATTGTTATAACTTATTTCATAATTTTTTTAGATTTATTGTTTGTTTGATAGGAAATCAAATTTTATAAGTATTTCTTAGGTTACTTTACTAAGGATGAATTGTTAACGATGAATTTCAAATGACACAATACATTGAATGTCAATATTTTATATGTTGAAAAGTGATAGTAAAAGAAGTTGATATTTTCTGTTTTTTGAAAATTTTATTTTTTAACCAAGCTTATGGCAGCGCACGAAGATCAAAAATACGTTGAAGCATTGTTGAATAATAATTCGGCTTTAATTGGAGAGATTTATAAAAAATGTAGCCATCAATGCACTTCTTTTATAAAGAAAAACTCGGGCACACTTGCAGAAGCGAACGATATTTTTCAGGAGGCGATTACTACTTTGTATTATCAAGCAAAGAGAGGACTAATTTTAACAGCACCGGTTTGTGCTTATCTCTTTCGTATTTACAGAGGCAAGTGGCTCAACCTGTTAAAAAAGAAAAAAAGAAAAAAGGAAGCGACGGACCTAATAAATTGGGAAACCAGTGGATTTAATAATATAGTAATACAGCCGGTAGAAGAAAACTCCTTTGAAGAAACACAGGAAAAGATATTCATGGATTGTTTTGCAAAGTTATCTAATAGCGCCAAACAATTATTTGACTTACGTTATAAAGATAAAAAGTCAGCCAAAGAAATTGCAAAACGGTTAGGCATTGAAGACAATACAGTAAACCAGCGGTTTTCTTACTATAAAAAAACGCTAAAAGATTGTGTTGAAAAACATCCCGATTTTAAAAATTAAATAAATAATATCTATTCCATTATATAAAAAGGAAGGGTTATGGAATCAAATAAGAGTGACATTATAATAGATCAATATATACAAGGGCAGCTTTCTGGTGAAGCGTTGAAAGAGTTTGAGGCTTTGCTTGAAAAAGATACAGCTTTACAAGAAGAGGTGAATTTTGCGCAATATGCTGAGGTGGTTTTGCATAAAAAACTCTCTACCAAAGCGGTGCAAGATGAAGTTGATCAAAAACTACAACCGCTTTTAACTCAATTTGGCGATCAATATTTTACCGAAGCGGCATTTGAGCAAGTTGAGTCGAACGCTGAAACCGTTCAACCTGAAACTAGAACCACGCCCACACCCACACCCACTCTTATCAAACGCTTACTACCCTTTGCTATGGTAGCCGCTGCAGCGGCTCTGTTGTTGTTTGTTTACTGGAATTCGACGCTATTTTTGCCCCATGAACATGAAAAGCTATACGCCAACTTTTATGAACCGGAAAAAACCATTAATACCCAAAGCCCCACCAATGCCCTCACAGATTTTGATAAAGGCACCCAACAATACAACAACAAAAAATATCAGGAAGCGATTCCACACTTTGAAAAATCTGTTGATGAAAATATCAATCGCGCATGGGCATTGATTTATACAGGCAACGCACAAATGGAGTTAACTCAAATGGATGAAGCTATTCAAACCTTTCAGCAATTGAAAACTCAATACCCTGATTTTGCCAATAAGGCGAATTGGTATTTGGCTTTGTGTCAGCTTAGACAAGGCAATACTAACTTGACTATAGAAACGCTAAAACGGATTTCACCCGATGCGAAGGAATACAATAAAGCTCAACAATTATTAAAGAAACTTTAAGCGCATTACGACTTAATAAACTTATTCCGTCATGAAATTCGAATTGGTATAATTCGATAATTTCATCTTTCGCCTTTATATGTTACCTTAATAATGATTAAATTGGATTAGTTTTTAGAAATGTTATAACTTTAAGCAAAAAAATAAATGTCGGAAACCGTATTATTAGAAAAAATTAAAAAGTTGCC
>CALHDG010000185.1 GCA_938023075.1 uncultured Chitinophagales bacterium | reverse complement strand
TAAAACCGGTACATCAATGGCTGCTCCATTAGTTGCCGGCTTATGTGGTTTAATTTTATCTGTAAATCCGTCACTAACACAAGATCAGGTACTTAACTGTATTACATCCACAGCAGTTGATATTGACGCTCTAAATCCTGGTTTTGAAGGTTTATTAGGAGCAGGTAGAATAGATGCTCATGCAGCAGTGTTGTGTGCATCAGATCCGCCAGACCCTGAAGTTTATACTTTTGAAGTTGTAGATTGTTGCATAGAATTTTCACCAACAAATTATTGTACTTCAAATGATTACTCTTTTGGTTGGAATTATAACCCAATACCAACAAGTGCATCGTATGAGATGAGATCTAAATACTCTATTCAACTGATGCCCGGTTTTTATATGAATGCATTAGCCCCTCTACCAGGAGAAAAAGGTAATAATCCCTTTTTAGCACATATTGGCGTTTGTTCAAGTGGAACTGCAAAAATTAACAGTCCAATTGTACAAATTGGTTCTAATATTAAAAATTATCCTAATCCATTTGCGAATACTACCGAAATAGTATACACCGTAGATACTGAGGAATCAGTTAGTTTATTTGTATCTGATATAACTGGTAGAAGACTTTCAACCTTAATAAATTCTGAGAAAAGAAGTATTGGAAATCATCAAATGACATTTGATGGTGCGAAACTGAAATCGGGCATTTATTATTGTACGCTACAAATTGGCAACAGGCTTGTTACCCAAAAAATGGTCGTTACTAAGTAAACTTCTATTTGAAAGTGTACTAAATATATTCAGCAAATATCAATCGGACAGTATAAAGTCCGGTTGATATTTTTTTATCACTAAATAATTACAGAAACTAAAAATCTCCAAAAAATTAATTAAAAAGCAGTGCCAAGAAACATTATTATCAGACTGCTTGAAAATTTTAAAACTTAAAAAAACATGAAAATAAGAATAACACTGTCGCTTTTTAAATCACTTTTTTATGCCATCATTGTCTTAACGTTTTTCTTTAATATAAATACAAAAGTGGTTGGCCAGCCAAGGTCTGAAGAAAGCTTATCAAGAGAACTCGAATGTGACACAGAATTGCGTATTGAACAAATTGATTATAACAATCAAACCTGGCAATTTAAAGAAAGCCTGCGTGGTCAAATCACTGATGAATTAAATTTCATCCCTTTAGCTATCCATATCGTTAGAACCTCTTACAGGCAAGGTGGATTAACTGAAGAAGAACTTGAAGCATCTATAAATGAGCTAAATCAAAAGTTTAGTCAGGTAAATTTCACTTTCGAGGTTTGTCATATCAATTATATTGATGAAGATCAATTTTTCTTTCCAGATATGTGGTCTACCTACGAAAGTACTTCTTTAGAATATCAAATGGCTCGTCCTAACCTTGTGGAAGGGGCACTTAATATATTTTTTAAGCCCAATATAAACCCAGTCCGATGTGGCTGGGCATCATTTCCTGGTTTTTTAGACCTTGAAGCACCTAAAGATTGGATTGTAGTAAGTAACAATTGTGGTTTAGGAATATTGCCTCATGAGGTTGGGCACTATTTTAATTTGTATCATCCGCATCAAGGATCCTGGACATTGGACGGTGAGGATATTATTGTTGCCGAAGAATTAGTGAGCAGAGATAATGGTAATTGCGGTCAACTGATGGTAGGGGATGAACTTTGCGACACAGCTGCTGAACCATATAGAAATAACTCCGGGTTATTTCAATGTGTAGATGAAAGTTGTGTTTTTGATCAAGCCTGTAATGAACTTGATGGTATGGGAATTGGATATGACCCTGACACAAACAACATAATGTCATACACGGATAAAACTTGCAGAGATATTTTTACCGATGGCCAAAAAGAGCGCATGCAGTTATCTCTAATGTACGATAGAAACTATTTGCTTGAAAATTGTGGAGAAATTGGAAATTTATCTGTTTGCAGTGAAAGTGATCGATTAGCTCTTATTGAGTTATACAATGCTACATCAGGTTCAAATTGGTCAAATCCCTGGAATTTAAATGCTTCAATGGAACAATGGGCTGGGGTAACATTAAATGAAAGTGGCTGTGTAGAAAATTTAAATTTGAGGGCAAGAGGGCTAAGTGGTGAGCTACCAATAGAAATTGGCAACCTTGCCGATTTGACATATTTAAACTTAAGTAATAATTCAATTACTGGCCATATACCCAAAGAGATTGGTTATCTGCACAACATTGCTTATTTGAATTTATCTCGTAACAACTTTACTGGTGCAATACCTACATCCATTCAATATATTGAAAACCTTTCAACTGTTTTGCTAAATAATAACGCTTTAACAGGAGATGTTCCAGAAGAATTTTTACGTACAAATGTTACAACTCCACGTTTGTACAATAATCAATTAAGTGGTTGCTATAAGCCCAACTTAATTCAACTTTGCTCTATGCAAAATCCAGTAACTTTAGCTGATGCAATAAGCAGAGGAAATAATTTTGATTTTACGTTTGAAGAATTTTGCAACTCGAACAGTGGTATGTGTACCGATGGTAGCCGGATGACAGATTCTTTAAGTCTAATTGCCATTTACAATGCCTTAAATGGACCAGAATGGAAAGATATAGACTGGCCAATATCTGGTCCGATGGATCACTGGTATGGCGTAATTTTAAACAACTTAGGACGTGTAACTCAATTATCAATTGGATATGAAGCCGAAATTGAAGGTAGTATACCTCAGGAAATAGGAAATCTGGCGTATTTACAATTTTTACAGCTATCGAATAATAATATCGAAGCTCCATTTCCATCTGAAATAGAAAACTTATCTAATTTAACAACTTTGATAATTGAAAACTTTAATTTGAGTGGCAATTCTTTTCCTGAATCGATTTGCAATTTATCAAATTTGGTAGAATTGAATATCAGAAATTCAGGTTTGGAAGGAGAAATTCCATCTTGTATTGGCAACTTAAGTCAATTGCAAAAATTAACAATTAGGGGAAATGGCTTTGAAGGTAGTTTGCCTCCAGAATTGGCTGGTTTAAATAACTTAAATTTTGTAGAAGTATGTCAATCAACTTTAGGGGGTTGCTTTGATGCAGCCTTCATAAGCTGGTGTGATTGGGCTTTAGAACAACCAAATTGCATTAGCTTTAATGAAAATTGGAATACAGCCAACTTTGATGCCACTTTTGAAGATTTTTGCAATTTAGGTTTAGGTACTTGTGATGAAAGTTGTCCAACAAATTTGAATGATAGCGGCATTATAAATCAAGGAATCTATTCGGTTTCAAACTCTGTTATCTCCACTGGAATTATTGGTCAAAATCAAAATGTAGTTTATGATGCGGGTGCTTTCGTTGAATTGCAACCTGGCTTTTTGTCAGATTCAAATGACGGAGTAGTTTTCTTTGCAAAGATTGAAGGATGTACCCAGCAATTCCGAGAAAGAAAACTCGTGTTACCCTCATTTTTCAAAATTTACCCAAACCCCTTCAGCCAGCAAAGCACCCTGGAGTTTGAACTATCCAACGATACAGAGGTAAGCATTTTCATATCCGACATCACCGGCAAAAAGTTGAGCACCTTAGCGGATAACCAACAAAAAAATGCTGGCAAACATCAAGTAACCTTCAATGCCAATGGAATCGCGCCGGGGATTTATTATTGCACCCTAATAGCAGGTGATAAAATTGAAACCCAAAAAATGGTCATCACCAAATAGCAAACAGATCAAAATAATTAGGTTCAATATGTGAATTACTAAAATTCAACCCATTTTTAATCTATTTGGCAACTCCGGTTGTTAGGTAGATTTTTTTTATATGAGGAAAATGGGTAAAAAAGTAGGATAGGCGTAAAATAAAAAAGAGTAAAACGACAGCTGAGAACTCATCGTCTTACTCCAAATTTTGAAACTTATACGCAAAGATAAAAGCATTTAGAACAATTACGCAAGTATTTCATTAATTTTTTTTTCACATAGAGGCTAAAATTTTGGCAGGGTCTGTATTTAACTGATACTTAGGAGTTTTATCTTTCTAAAACTTTGTAAGGAGGCAAGTAAAATCTTAGTGAAATGGCAAGAATCAGTTATTCTATACCATAACATATTTTATTGTAAGACGAAATTGCTTTTGAGGTATACAGTTGAACTTTCTCATAAAAAAAAATGAAGGAAATTTACCAAAATAAGATAAAGCAGATTTGGATAAGATCAATTTAGTTTTTTTACTCAATATTATATACTCCGAATAGTTTTGGCGTCTTACCAAAAACACTACCTTTGCCAAACAGGTGATGCGAACAGGTTTTAAATGTTCGCATTGAAAAGGGAAACCGGTGAAAATCTGGTACAGTACCCGCTGCTGTAAGCGTTGCATAGTTTCAAGTATACTCCGCCACTGTTTTTTGTGAAATGGGAAGGCATCTTGAAAATAACGTAAGTCAGAAGACCTGCCTGTAGTTTTTATCATGTAAACCGTCTTCGGGAATAAAGACCATTACGAATGAGATATTTTTTTTGCTTAAACATATTATTTTTATGTGATTTTGTCGTTTTTGCCCAAAATCAAACCATAGTGGAAGATTCTATTCGACAAGTTGAGTTAGAAGTGATAACGGTATTAGGGCAAAAGCAAGCCATTCAGCAATTTCATTATATACAAAGTTTTGATAATTCTATTCAGTCTACTGTAAATCAATTAAAGCAATCAAATCATTTGTATCTCAATCAACAAGGTCCTAATTTGTTAACTACGGCGGCTATACGTGGGCAAAGTGCACAAGCCGTGCCGGTAGTATGGAAAAATTGGGCTTTAAATAGTGCGATGAATGGCATTTATGATATAAGTTTAATCAACGCTTTTTTGTTCAATAAAACCCAAGTTGTATTATCAGAAAGCCAACAGACTGCCGGTTGGGGCGGTGCGGGCGCCAGTATTCAGATAAGCAGTTCATTTGATATGGCATCTCAAAAGAACCTGCAAGTACTTTATCAATATGGCAGTTTCGGGAAACAGCAAATTGGTACAAGCATAGGTTTTCATAAAAAAATGCTGCATCCGAAGTTGAGTGAGTTGAGCAATCAAACCAAAATCATTTATCATAAAACTGAAAACGATTTTTTACTAAATATTCCAAATAACGATAGTTTAAGGCAGGTAAATAACGCCTTAATAGAATGGGGATTGATCAACCAAACCAAATTAATATTAACCAATCAACATCAGTTTGAGTTGGATATATGGTGGCAAAAAACGAATCGTGAAATTCCACCGGCTTTAGGTTTACGCAACACGCAAAGTCAACAATTAGATAGTGCTTTAAGAGTAAGTATCAATTGGATACATCCAAAAAATTCGATGAATGGAGGGCTTGCTTATTTTAATGAATTGAATCAATATACAGATCCTTTTTACGATATTAATGGTGTTCATAAAATACAATCGTTTAAAAGTTTTGTTGAATGGAGTCAATCAATAGCCAACAGACTTAGCAGTTATAGTAACTTAAGCTACCAACTTAGCCGGGCAAGTTCTACTAATTTAATGGAAGAACATCTTTTTAGAAATACGCTGCAACTAAAAAGTCATTTAATTTACCGGCTCAAAAATATTCCATTATCACTTAAAGCAGATGCGGTGATTGAATTAACCGATGGTAACTTGTTACCTTTTCGTCCTGGAATTTATTGGCATTATCATCCTCAAAAAAGTATACAGTTGAAAGGGCAACTAAGCCGCCATTACCGGCTACCTACTTTTAATGATTTATATTGGCAACCCGGCGGCAATATAAACCTGCAACCAGAAGAGGGTTGGTTGAGTGAATTAAACGCATCTTACCAAATAAAAAATTGGTTTAGTAGCATAACCTTTTTCAATAATATAATTAACGATGAGATAGTTTGGCAACCGAATGGAAGTGTTTGGCAACCTAACAATGTAGCGAAAGTACGTAATCGTGGCGTTGATCTTTACATTGATAATCAATTTAAATTTGCAAATAAAGTCAATCTGCAAATAAAAGCGGCTTACAGCTTTGTTGCAGCAACTAAAGTGGAAAGCTATACGCCAAACGATGCGCATCTTTTTAAACAACTCATCTACAAACCAAAACATAAAACCGTACTTACCGCCTTGTTTGCTTACCAAAATTATACCGCCGAATGGACACATCGCTATGTTGGGAAACGGCATACAGCAGCCGACCATTCTAATTTTATGGCAGCTCATCATTTAAGTGATTTTACTTTTAGCTATCTTGTGCCGGTTGATGAACTTGATCTGCAATTAAGTGCAAGCATTTTTAATTTATTCAATACATCTTATGAAGTAATTTTAAAACGACCTATGCCTGGAAGACACTTTTTATTAACCAGTAATTTTAAATTTTAGATACGTATGCTGAAAAATTATGGCTTTGTTCTTTGCATTTTTGCCTTGCTGTTATATGCTTGCGAAAGTGATTTGCCAATTTTTGAAGATGAGATGATTATTATAGATCCCATTGATACTTTAACGGATACGCTCCCCCAACCTACCGATAGTATTATGGAACCGATGGACACCATGACGCAACCAACGGATACTATAATGGAGCCGGTTGATACTATGGTACAACCCATAGATACGATGATGCAACCGATGGACACTATGGCGCAACCTATCGATACCATAATGGAACCCATGGATACGATGATGCAACCCATAGATACCATTATGGAACCCGTTAATATGGGCGAAGTGCCCTTCCCAACCGTTTTTAATAGTGGTTTATTTATTATCAACGAAGGTCAATTTTCTAATTCTAATGCTAGTTTAGATTATTTTTTGCCGCATAAAGACACCGTTCTTCAAAGGGTTTATCAAACGGTTAATCAAGAAGAATTAGGCGATATTTTTCAGTCGGTTAGTTTTGATGAGGATAATTTGTATTTAATAATTAACAACTCAGGCAAAATAATTGTAATTGACCGGTTGAGCTTACAAAAAAAGGGAACTATTGAGGGCTTACCTTCTCCGCGACAAATGGTGTATACCGGTACTGGAAATTTATGGTACGTCAGTAATTTATTTAGCCAGCATTTGTATGTAGTAAATACTGCCACTATGCAAATTGATGATATGATTGAAACCGGCTCTAGCACCGACCCCATTTTAAAGGTAGACAACAAACTGTATATAGGCTTACCCAACACCAATACTTTATTAATTAAAGAAGATGGTTCCAATAGTTTTGACACCTTGTTGGTAAATAAAGGTGCCAGTAGTTTAGTTAAAGATAATGACAATAATGTTTGGTTATTGTGTTATGGCGATTTTTATCAGAGTGGTGAAGCCGGTATTTTTAAGATCAATACCCAAAGCCACACTATTGAAAAAACGATTGCTATTGCCGAAGGTTTCCCAAGTGAATTGGTATACAGTTCTCGCAATAATGCTTTATTCTACTTAAATACTGATTTGTTTAAATTAGAATTAGATGCCGATACCGAGCCGGTTAACCCTTATATAAAAGCTAGCGGACGAACTATTTATGGGGTTACCGTTGATGAACCACGCAACGAATTATATCTGGCAGATGCCATCAATTTTGTTGAACGAGGCTTTGTATATCGCTATACCATGAGTGGTGTTGTTATTGATACCATACCAGCAGGTATTGTGCCTAACGCCGTACTCCCAAGTTTTTAGCTATTGGATAAAACCAACAAACCAACGCCGCCACCAATTGAACCGGGCGATTATTATTTTAACGAACAAGGCTTGTTTGTGATGACTGAACAGTATCTTTTAAAACGGGGATATTGTTGTGAAAATGGTTGTAAACACTGTCCATATGGTTTTAATACAAACAAAGATACTACCTGAAAACATAAATGCTGATAGCATACATGCAATTTGTTTTCTAATCATTTTTTTTAGATGCAATACAGCATAATATTGAGTCTATATCAAAAAGTAACGTGCAATTTTTCATATGCTAACTACCATCCCGGCAGAGCATCATAATTACACTTTATGGCTGACTGATGCTTGTCGCTACAGCCAAATTATTATGATTGTGAAAATCCATTTTTCTAATATCATAACTCCTTACTCTCCTTAAACAAAGTGCAATATTAGCTTATGCCTTACCGACAATTGATCGAACAATTACATTTTAACTACTCCCGTTTCGCATCTTATTATCTATCTATAAAATGCTGATTGGGTTTAGGTTTATGGGTTTAGGTCGCAAAAATGGCGACCTCTACGGCAATTTATTTTTCTAGCCTTACATTATACAAAGCTGCTCTTAGCTCAAAAGTCAAGTTGTCAATCAATTGAACAGTTGGTTTTTCGGGTAAGTTAGAAACTGCAAAAGCTGCTTCCATATCAGCTTGTTTTTCTTCAGCCATCTTCATCAGTTCTTTATATTCAAATTTACCAGCTTTGATGTTCAACAAAAATTCCCGGTCTTTACGGTGAACATTAATCTTTTGCTCTCTCGCAATTTCAATAGCCATTTCAAGCAACCGGAAAGTATGCATCATATTTTTGGAGTCATAATTTTTACCGTGACTCTGTGTGTTTTCATACCGCACTTCATTACGCTTCTCTACCCAATCCCAATATTCACGGTAATCTTTGCAATACGATGAATAGCCATCTTTATTAAAATACAATAAGCCTACTTGCTTTTCGCCTTTAGGTATAGAACTTAAGGCAATATCATTGGAATGGACATGTTTAATAATGCCTTTGTAAGGAATATCCGCATTGTGATACAATCCATAGATATTTTTCATATGAGGGATGTTGGTCAAGCCACAATTTTCTTGCTTCCATCCATGCAAAGCCAACCATTTTAACACTGGCATAGAACCATTTTCATAATTCACATAACAAAAAGCTAACACGGATTTCCGCTCTTTTTCAACCGGATTGACGATTTTCTTTTTTAAACCTTTCGCTTTTTTTATTTGAGATAAGGCAAACTTTCCAAAGGTATTTTTGCATAGTTTTGAAAGTATCGTTTCGGTTTGTATTTTTTTTAAGATGGGATGTTTATATAGGATGGATAGCTTTGGTGTATTCAACAATTCTAAAATATTGGGGTTGTTCAACGCAAGCAATTGCATAAATCTGCCCAATTCATAGTATACAATATCATTACTGTTATTGCTAATTTGTGGTATATAATGTAACCCATAAAAATGGGCTTTAGGCAATATAAAAACACCTTTAATATCCGTATCAGATTGAGGGGTATCCAAACCATAGGCTTTGCTCCCACTAATGCATTCCAGCAAAATCAGGTTCTTGTTTTTTAAGTACTCAATGGTCATATTTTGAAACGTATTGCCTGAATAAATGATTGAATTCCTCTAAATTTATGGTGGCTGCCGGCAAAGTATTTTTATGTTCTTCGGCTTGTTTAATGCACTTTTTCACAAGGTCAATTAAGGCTTGTTCTCCTTTGTGCAAATAAGCTTCTCCAACTCTAGCTTTTAATTCGATCAAGGCTTCAATTTTATTGATCAAAGAAATATCTAAGTCGAGATGTTTGTAAATCTTAAAAAATTCAATAGGAGGAATAGTTTCTTTTTCTACAATCCATTTGCAAACTAAAGCTGAACGTAGGGTATAAAAGAATTTTTTAAGTTTATAATTGTCACTCGATTCTAACTCATTAATAAACTTTTTTGCCATACTTAGGTAATGATGAATGGTGGCAATTTTTGAATAAGCCGATTGAGCAATTGAACGCAAATCTCGAATAAAGGATTCATCTGATTGATAAACAATAGGGGATTGAATTCGTTCTAACAAAGAAGCGTTTGACTTTCTAAGCAGATTCAACGATTTTTTCAACTCCCAACCACTAATATCAATGTCATTATTATCCAACATCATGTCAATGCTGTCTTTTTGTTCGGTTAAGGTTAAATACCAATCTTTTTGATGAACATAAATTAACCGAACATCAAAATCACTGTCCGTTGAAGGGAAGCCCCAAGCTCTCGATCCGGTTTCACAAGCCCACAATATTTTTATATGGTTGGCACTTTCTATTTCTGCTAAGTATTGTTTTATTTTTTTGGTCATGAAAAAAGATTATTTTAATATTAATCAACAATCAAAACTTGCTTGGTCACTTGATGATCATCAAAATAAACAATAAAATTATATAAACCCGCATCCAAATGTTGAACATCAAAAGTGTTAACCGATACTTGCGATGCATTAGCTGCAAGGCTATAGGTAATAATCTCTTTACCACTCACATCCGTAATTTTTAAATAGGTAATGCCGGTTTTAGTAGATGGCATTACAACTTTTATATCATCAATTGCTGGGTTTGGAAATATTTCTATAGCCAACTGTTGATCAATATTTAACGTAGCAGAAGGTAACTCCGTATTGACTTCTAAAACTGGTAATTCTCTGCCTTTTGCTCTTGCTTTACCTTCATCATCTGCCAAATAAATGTTTACCCAATCTGGTCGTTCGGGCAAGTCTTCGGCAACAACCCGTTCTGTCCATTCTTCATCGTTGGTTCTGTTAAAATCATTATTAACGTATTCGTAAAAAGAAGAAACGGCTCCTACATAAGCCATCGGTTTATAATCATTAGATGGACTTGGCGCCAAAAACACGCCAATATCAACCGGACCATTGGCTACGTGTTTGACCTTACCAACTACATTGCCAACTTCGTCGGTTGGTTGGGTGTGTACATCAGCAGTAATCATATCCATAACTAATAAGTCATCTTCCCCTAAATAATACAAATCAGTAGCCCAACCGGTTAAGGTTACTCCACAAATGCCCCCTTCGTGTAGCATTCCATATAAAAAGGCATTATCGGCTTCGGTAAATGCTTCTTGGCGTAATTCCTTTTCAGCCAATATTTTTAGTTGACCAACAATATCGCCAAAAGTGGTAAAATAATTAACAATTCTGTTTGAGCCGGGTAAATCACTTTCCTCAAAAAAAGTTGCTGTTCGTTGCGCGAAGCCTTCTAAGCTGCCATAAAAAGCCGGGTATGGCTCCACATAAGAATGCGGAAAGCAGCAAATAATGCCACCGGTATAAGATTGCGCGGCATACAATAAATTGTCGTGCCTAAGCTGCGTCCAAGCGGCTAATTGCGTGTTGATTTTTTCTTGCTGCCAGGCAACAGTAGTCATAAAGGGCGGTAAATTTTCTTTATTCCAATTCACTTCATCTTGCTGTTGTCCTAAAATTCGAATACCATCTAACCAAGAGCCATAAAAGCTATTTGTCCAATAATTTGGATGCTGATGTTCAATTAAATAGCGGGTACCAGCTAAATTAATCGCATAATTATACTGGTCAATTTCAGGTTTCATCAAGTTGATAGCATCATTATTTCCTAAGCAAATCAAGGCATCTAATGGGTCGGGTTGCATTCGGTAACCAACTCTATCGTGTACTACATTCGAAAAAACATAACTATCAATAATAAACCGTTGACCAGATAATTTATAGCTAATGGGCAATTGAGCCGGTCCGGTTTCTGGTGGATTAGCAATGTACGGAAAGGAAGCAATACGGGAAGTAAAATCTTCATCATTTTGTAAAGCCTCATAATATCGATCAAAGTTTTGATGCAAATCGCTTAGCGATTGTATATTCAGTTTTTGTAACAAGGCATCATATTCTACTGGAGTAATATTATCACTTTCACCAACCAATTTATTAATGATTAAATCGTTTTGTTCTAACAAGGCTTTTTTTCTAGAAAGCTCCATCAACTCATTCAATATATAGGCATTCGTATTCGCGCGTAAAATATCTTTATCAGAAATATAGGTATTGGGTGGTGGGGTTAAAAACATCGAAATTCTACCCAACCACATCATGGTTCTAAAATACTGTTGGAGTGTTTTCGAACCGGTATAATGGCTCCTTGGCTTAAACTGGCTAAAATCCACATCCAATGGCGTATCCGAAAATAAGGAGATTTTTGCAAATTCTTCATCGTCTATAAACTGTAAAATCTTATCAACCCGCTCTTGTGTTGTATATTGAGCAGCTTGTTTTTCTCCGGTTATTAACGAATAAGCAACCGTTATATAAAGATCGAGATCTTCAATACTTTTTTGCACCGTTTCCTCTTTATATTGATCTCGCATTATTGGAAAATCATTATACATGGCACTCAAAAATTCCAGAAGATTCGCGTTCATTATGTTGAGTTCAAGCGATTTTAAAATGCTGTCGTACGATTTATGAAGGGCATGTAAAATGAGATCAGTTGTTATCATAACCGGCAAATCTTTTCTGTAAATATCCCAAAGTACAGACCCATAGGTCAAGCGCGAAATTCGTTCGGTTACCATAAAGCGGTTTTGATTTAACAAGTTTAACTCCCCATCGGTTAAATCGTATTTCACAATTATGGAATCCAAAAAATTGTAGTCTGCAATGTTCAACGGCTTTTCAAAATTTTTTACATAGCTATCTTTTATAGGATGTAAATCTTGTAAGCCGGTTGCATCAATATTGGCATGCGTTTCCAAAAATTTTTGATAGTCATCAGGATTAAAGTTGGTTTGACCAAAAGTAAAAATTGAAAAAGAAAGGAATGAACATACGATAAAAATAGTGAAATATTTCATAATTTAAATTTTTATTTATTATTTAGTACAGAAATAAAGATACAACTTCACAAAAATATTTGGAAAAATATTTACATTTCTTATAGCGAATTGGACTCAAACACTAAAAAACCTTCTGTGGTCTAGCAATGGATATTCCATATGAATGGAATTACCTCCTACCTCAAAATCATCTGTTGGACACGTTAGTAACATTGCTGCGATTTATTGCATAACTTTGTATGCGCAGTATATTCTATAGTATAAACTTAGTGAAATTTATTTTTGTCCGGTTTTAGACGGGTAGCCCAAATATTGTTATGGTATGAAACTTAGTTTTTAACTCACTAATCTTTCCCTAAAACAATACTTCCTCCAAAAAACAAAAAACCAACAACTCCCACATAAACCAACAAAAACAAAACCTTCAAAACATACTTAACATTATATTGCATTATTTGAAGAACATAAAAATCTACTAAAAACAATAGAAGAGACAAACCCAAAACTCCAACCATCTTCATTAAATGATAAGGAACCCGATAATGTTTCCGTCCCCAAAAATAAGACATCATACACATAGAAAAATACACAAATAGAGTTGCCCAAGCCGAACCATAAAAACCAATAAGGGGAATGAGCGCAAAATTTAAAACCAAAGTAATTACTGCTCCAAATATGGAAATGATAGCAGCATATTCTGTTTTGTCGGTTAGTTTATACCAAACGGATAAGTTGAAATAAATACCCAAAAACAAATTAGCCATTAGTAATATAGGAACTACATCTAAACCTGTCCAATAGCTTTCATTTTGAATAAAATATTTGAAAATATCAATAAAAAAAGTAACACCAATAAATATTAAACCACTAAAGGCTACAAAATAATGCATTAGTTGAGCATATTGTGTTTTGGCATCTCGCTGTTTAGAAGCAGAGAAGAAAAAAGGTTCGACAGCCATTCTATAGGCTTGCGTAAACAAAGTCATTAAAATGGATAGTTTGTAACAAGCTCCATAAATACCTATTTGGCTATCAATATATTCATCAGTACCACTAAGTAAAAACTTTAGCAAAATACGGTCTATCACTTCATTAATCATAGCTGCAATACCCACCAATAATAAAGGAGCTGCATAACGGAACATCTTTTTCCAAAGGCTAAAATCAAATTGAAGTGTTTGTTTAAAATAGCTGGGTAGCAGAATTATAAAAGTTATGGCACTGGCTACAAGATTGGCAATAAAAACATAGCCAATTCCAATGTCAGGATGATATATTTTTTGAAGGAACTCTGTTGCTATTCCGTTTCTGATTAAATAAGGGCACAACCATAAAAAGAACACATTCAAGCCAATATTAATTAAGATGTTGATGATTTTAATGCTGGCAAATTGAATGGCTTTCCCTTCTAATCGAAGGCGGGCAAAGGGAATTGCCACCAACACATCAAAAGCCACAATAAAGGCAAACCAAATAATGTATTGGGGTTTATCAGGGTATTGAATGAATTCGGCCAAAGGTTGTTGAAACAAAAGAAAGCTGACCAAAAAAATA
>CALHDG010000184.1 GCA_938023075.1 uncultured Chitinophagales bacterium | reverse complement strand
GAAGGCGAAACCTTCGCCATCATCAAATATTTCGATACCGCTGATACGGCGCAGTTTATCATTTATCCATCATATGAAGAGGTAGAACCAACCGATACAATGGACACTATTGATGACATTGAAGCAGTGGAATTGTTTGAACCAATTGTCAATATTTATCCTAACCCAGCAGAAAATGAGATTAATATTGATTACAGTTTAATAACATCAGGTAAAGTGAGCATTGAAATTGTGGATATTGCTGGTCGGTCTGTTAGGTCTTTAAATGTAGGATTAGTTCAGTCAAACATTATTCATACCGAGCAAATAAAGCTTACAAATATTTCACAAGGAATGTATATGATGAATCTGTATTTGGATAACTATAAGTATTCTTCAAACAAATTCATAGTAAATAAATAACAAAAATCTAATGAAATTTCGAAACACATAATGGTTTGATCTAAGAATTGTAAACTACCCCTGCAAAACAAAAACAGCGGGCTGCTTATGAAAATTGTAGGTGGTCTTCTGCCAATGTTCAATCGTTTTGGTTTGAATACGTTCAGCTTCCGTAGTTAAATTACATGCTACACACAAAAAGGTACTCGCTTTGCAAGTTTTAAGCAAGGCTTCCATAATTTGTTGATTGCGGTAAGGGGTTTCCATAAAAATTTGAGCGGCTTGGTTTTGCAAAGATTGTAGTTCAATTCGCTTAATGGCTTGTTGGCGTTCTTTTTTTGGAATGGGTAAATAGCCATGAAAAGTGAACTGCTCTCCATTTAAACCACTTGCCATTAATGCCAATATAATGGATGAAGCCCCCACTAATGGCACTACCCGTATGTTCATTTGATGAGCTAACAATACGACTTGTTCGCCGGGGTCGGCAATGGCGGGTAAACCTGCATCGCTTAATAAAGCTATATTTTCACCTTTGTTGGCAACGCTTAAAAATTCTAGTTGCTCGTTAATATTGTCTTCTACTTTTTTGGAGAGCTCATAAAATTGGAGTGCATCAATATTGATAGTACGATCAACTTTTTTTAAAAAACGACGGGCACTTTTTATATTTTCAACAAAAAAATAGGTTAATTGTGGTAAGATATGGGCAATTGCCGGATTCAATTGGGCTAAATCCGTATCGCCTAATAAAGAAGGAATGAGATATAATTTTCCGTTCATACTGAGTTATAATTATGAAACAAAATAACAAATTAGCCCGCAGCTTTTATAACCGTGCCGATGTTTTAATTATTGCCAAAGAATTGTTGGGTAAAACGCTTTGCACTTACATCAATAAACAACTAACTACTGCTAAAATTACCGAAGTAGAAGCCTATTGCGGAAGAACGGATGAAGGTTGCCACGCCTATCCCCACAAAAGAACCAAACGCACCGAAGTAATGTATGGCGAAGGGGGCTATGCCTATATTTATTTATGCTACGGCATTCATACCATGTTTAATGTGGTGACTAATGCAGCCGGTTTAGCCAATTGTATTTTAGTTAGAGCCATAGAACCTATAAAAGGTATTGATACTATGCAACAAAGGCGCGGTTTGCAAAAGCCAACTTATCAAATAGGCAGAGGACCGGGATGTGTTGGTCAGGCGATGGGTATGCACCTAACCATGTATGGAACTGATTTATTGGGTAAAACCATTTGGATTGAAGATGCGCCACCAATCCCTAAAAAAGATATGGGCATTAGTGCCCGAATCGGGATGAATTTTGATGGACCGGATAAAGATTTGCCGTGGCGTTTTTTTATTAAAAACAATTTTTGGGTGAGTAAAGCACGTAAGATATAAACCTCCAAGTGAACCTGTTCACTTGTTATTAATTAGCAAAAATCAATGAAAACTATTCTTATCATATTATGGCTGATATTTTTTGCCGCTTTAATTTACGCCGTTTTACCGCCATTATCTTACTATACAACTTATAATTATGAAAATAACAACAATACACTTTTGGTAACGGCGAAGGCTTGTGGTTGCCCGTGTGCTGAAGTCCGTATACTTAAGGGAAAACTTGACATTCCTAAAAGATTTGAACATTTGAAATTACTCGTTTACGAAATGAATATTCATGGAAATAATCCATATGAGCCGTTTAATTACGAAATTTACATGCAAGAAATTACCTTACAAGGTAAAGTAACCAGCATGGACACCCTTTATTGCCATCCTGAAAATTGTGAGTTGGTAGCAGATTTTCATATTGAGAATTATGCCATTACAAGCTATGCACCCAATATTTTTATGCTTGGTCGAGTGTCGTTTTTGGTTTATTTATTTGGTATTTTTATTTTATTTGTGATACTTTTAGTTTGTACATTGATAGCTTTGCTTCGTTCTATAAACAACTTAAGCAGTTTCCAATAAATCGCGCTTATTATGTTTAACATCGCGTGTACTGGTTTCCAAATAAAATTGAGTTACGGTATTTAAAACATCGAAAGCAGTTTCTGCCATTTTATTGCCTTTCGTATCTAATAAAGGATTGACTTCTGTTACTTCTAAACAAACCACTTTTTGAGTAGCCATAAAACGCTGAATAATGGTAGTTACTTCTTTAGGATCAAAGCCTTTGGAAACGGGCGTTCCGGTACCTTTGGATACTAAATCACAGTCTAAACTATCCACATCAAATGAAATGTACAACACTTCGCAATGCGACAACTGCTCAATAGCTTCTTTCAAGCAATGTTCAATACCTCTAAATCTAATTTCGGCAACGGTGTAATTTTTAATGGACAGTTTTTCTATTTGTTGGTCTTCGGGTGCTTCGGTATCGCGCACTCCAAAAAACACCAAATTCTCTGGCTGTAGCTTGGTTTCTTTAGTTCCAATTTGTTTTAAATTCTCCCAAATAGCTGCCGTTTTCTCAGTCACCTCATTTACTTGATGCGCCAAATTATCTTGGTTTAAAGCTGCAGCTAAAGGCATACCATGCACATTGCCCGAAGGGGTGGTGTATGGTGAATGCAAATCGGCGTGGGCATCAATCCAAATAACACCCAATTGATCTTTTGTATAGGTTGCTTTAACGCCACTTATGGTGCCCAAGGCAGAACTGTGATCTCCCGATAAAACTATCGCCAATTGTCCGTCTTTTAAAACCTTTTCAACTGTATCAGCAACCCTTTCGCATTGTTCGTATACACATTGTATTCGCTTGGCAAAAGGTGCGTTAACTTTATTATAAATGGATTCGTTGTGAGTATCCACATCCACGTGATCAAAACGGGTAAAGTAATTATTTTGTGCATTAATTGCGGCAACTTCTAATGCATCTACACCTAAATCAGAACCTCGGGTACCTGCACCAATGTCTGAACGGTTTTTAATTATTTTTATCGTTTTCATGAGGTACAAAAGTAGGATATTTGAGACACTTCTGACGGAATTCCTCAAATCAGGTTAGCGTCATTTTTATGGTACAACCACTATTTTACCCATCACTTTTCTATCCATCATATCAATTAAGGCTTGTTGAGCATTGCTTAGCGAATAGGTCTTTTGAATATAAGGTTTCAATTGTCCATCGCGGTATAATTGAATGAGTGCCATTGTGTTTTGCAAATTTTCATTTGGCGCACGCATAGCAAAAGCACCCCAAAAAATGCCCACAATTTGGCAGCTTTTTAAAAGCGGCAAATTCATCGGTATTTTGGCAATACCTGCCGGAAAGCCGACAATTAACAATCGACCATCCCAAGCGGTAGCCCTTAAGGCGGCTTCGGTGTACTTTCCACCAACCGGGTCTAATACCACATCGGCTCCATTTCCGTCAGTCAATGCTTTTACTTTGGTTTTTAAATCTTCCTCCGTATAATTAATCAATTCATCGGCTCCTTGTTGTTTGCAAAGTGCCAATTTCTCATCTGTTGAAGCTGCTGCAATTACGGTTGCGCCCATTATTTTTCCCAGTTCAACGGCAGCCAAGCCTACTCCACCAGAAGCCCCCAGCACTAATAAAGTTTCGCCCTTTTTTAATTGACCTCTGTTTTTTAAAGCATAATATGAGGTACCATAAGCCATCATAAAAGATGCCGCTATTTGATGGTCCATGCCTGCCGGTTTTGGAAAAGCCGCTTTGCCAGGCACCACCACTTCTTCTGCAAAACCACCGTGTGGTACGATACCAAAAGCCTCGTCACCAGGTTTAAGATGCTTAATGTTTTCACCAACCGCCTTTACAACGCCCGAAACATCACTGCCAGGCGAAAAAGGCAAATCGGGTTTAAATTGATATAAGCCTTGCACTATTAAGGTATCAGGAAAGTTGACACTACATGCCTTTACCGCTAAAACTATTTCATTTTTGTCGGGTTGAGGGGAGGGAATATCTGCTAAGACCATTTTGTTTGGATGACCTAATTCTTTGCACAGCATCGCTTTCATACCTAATTATTATTTGGGGTAAGATATGAAAATTTGGGAACAGATTCCTCTGCTTGTTCTATAAGCCTTTGAAGGAGTGTAGAGTTTCCTCAGAGTCCTTTTTGAGAGACTCTGAGTGGCAAGTATAAAATTAGAAACGAAACAATTAGAGTATTTAAAAACGGGCAGCCTGCTATCCACTCAAATGCTGCGGCTTAGCTTCAGTACCAACGCTTCAGGCAGCATAACCGCTCCTATCAGGGTTAGGTTGCCAACTTCGCAACGCTTTAATAAGGTTTGCCCTCATTTATTTCTGCCACGACTGTAAGTTTTGCTGTCATCCCTACAAAATTAGCTTTGTGCAAAAGGTTTATAATTGTTATTATTGAATCAAACTTAGTTTTTAACTAATAATCATCACGTTTTTGGACTTTAGAGATGACACCTTCTTAAAAAGATGTCACCTCTCAACCCTGCATGAAGCTTTCATTCTCAGATACCCGTGCTACAACTGTAAGTTTAGCAAACAAGTCGTGGCACGGGTTTTTGGTTCGGTTATTTATTGAACATGTAATTAAAGCCGGGCGAGCTTGGAAGCCTAACCCTGATTGCAGCGGTTATGCTATTTGCAGCGCAGATATGGTGGGTTGGCAATAGCATTTGAGCGGAAAGCAGGCTGCGCGTTTCCCCATATTTCTTAGGTTTCGTTTCTAAAAAAAATATTATATAAGCAAAATATTAGCGTACGATATTGTAACGCTCGGTATCAAACTTTAATAATATAAATATGAGAATACTGAAGCCTAATAAGGAGGAGCCTCCATAACTGATAAACGGTAGTGGGATGCCAATAACGGGTACTAAGCCGATAGTCATACCCATATTAATAACGAAATGGCAAAAAATGATGGAAGCCACACTATAGGCAAACACATTTGAAAAGGCGGAGCGTTGCCGTTCGGCTATAAAAACGATGCGATAGAGCAACACCATATACAAAACAATTAATATAAATGAACCCATAAAACCAAACTCTTCCCCAACGGTACAAAAAATAAAGTCGGTGGATAACTCGGGAACAAAATCGAATTTGGTTTGTGTGCCATTTAAAAAGCCTTTGCCGCTAAAGCCGCCTGAACCTATAGCAATTTTTGATTGATAAACGTTGTAAGCCGCATCTTTCAAATCATCTATCTTGCCTAATAATACATTTATTCTATTTTGTTGGTGTGGTTTTAATACATTTTCAAAGGCAAAATTAACCATAAACACATATACCGAAAATAATATGGCACCTCCTATAATGTAAGGTATTATGCGCCGGTTTTTCCTGATGTTCATTAAACTTAGTAATGCCCCCAATATGCCAAAGGCAATTAATAAATATTGGTTTTCAAACAGTAAAGCAATTAGTGACAAAAAGATTAGAGCAATTCCGAGATAGAGTATCCAAGCGGGCATGCCGCTTCTATACAACACCAAAACAAGAGAGAAAAATACAATTGCCGTTCCGCTATCGCCCTGCCAAACAATTAAGGCTGCCGGTAAAGCGATAATGCCAAAAGCCCACGCAAGATCGGTAAAGCGTTTTAAGTTTACATCGGTTCTAACAATGTATTTTGCCAACATTAAACAGGTGGCAAATTTGGCAAATTCGGATGGTTGCAGTTTAAACAAACCCAAGTTAAACCATGAGACTCCTCCGGCTACCTTTTGCCCAAAGAAAATAACGAGCACAAGCGATAGCATGGAAATGGCATAAATAAAATAGGCTAAGGCAGAAAAAAAGTTGCCATCTAACACCATAATAATTAAACCGGCAAATAGACAAACGCCAAACCAAATAACTTGCCGGAAGTGTTTAGAGTCAACATCAAAAAAAGTTAAACCCGGCGCATATACCGAAGCATAAATGGCAATCACTCCAAAAAAAACCAAGGCGATATACGTTAACACCACTACTACATCAGAACTTTTTTTTCTGGTCTGATTTCTATTCATTCGCTGCTTCGTCTTCTTCTTTCGGGTTAATAAAATTCATTTCCAACACCTTTTCTTCAATCCATTTTCCGCGCTCTGAAATTTGTTTATTGAGGTATTGTTCTATCATTAAACCCGCAATTGGAGCGGCATATCTTGCACCAAAGCCTGAATTTTCAACAATTACGGCTACTGCAATTTCCGGATTATCTTTTGGAGCAAAACAGGAAAACAAAGAGTGAGGTTCACCATGTGGATTATCAGCCGTACCCGTTTTACCGGCAATATCTAAACCTTCAATATCGGTAAATTTATATATTTCGACCAGTCTTTTACCTACTTTATCCAAACCTTTAATTACGGTTTCGAAATGTTCTTTATTAACAGAAACACTATTTGGGCTGGTATAAAATTGATATTTTGTAGTATCAGATGGAATGGGACGTACCAAATGTGGTGGATAATAATAACCACGATTTGCAATTATAGTCATCATATTTGCCATTTGTAAGGTAGTTAATTCCATTTCGCCCTGCCCAATTGCCAACGATATAATAGTGGTGGCACCCCAACGACCTTCTCCATAGGTTCTGTCAAATTGTTCGGGGCGATGCACATTGCCAATGGCTTCATTGGGTAAATCAATACCCAATTGTTTACCTAAGCCAAATTGGTACAAGTAATTATTAAACACCTGCAAGGCTTGATCGGGGCTGCGGTTTTCATTGCCTTCAATTAAGGCTCTAAAGGTTTGCCAAAAATAGGGGTTGCACGATTCTTTAATGGCAACCGGTACATTACCGGCAGATTTATGATCGTGTGAACAGCGCTTAACCATATTACCCATTCTGTACGAACCGCCACATTTAAAATATTTGTTGGCGTAGATAGCACCTTCTTGCAAAGCAATTAAGGCTACTAAGGGTTTAAAAGTAGAACCTGGAATATATTTGGCTTGAATAGCTCTGTTAAACAAGGGCTTTAAAGTATCGTTAGAAAGTATACTAAAATTGTTGCCCCGCTCTCGTCCATTTAATAGATTGGGGTCGTAGGTTGGGTTGCTAACCATCGCTAACACTTCCCCATTTTTTGGGTTGATGGCAACGATACTCCCTTTTTTATTTTGCATCAATTGTTCGCCATATTGCTGCAACTTAATATCTAAGGTTAAATTAATTTCTCTGCCCGCTTTAGATGGTTGATCGCGATTGCCGGCATCAAACTCTCCTTGTTCGCGGTTGTGTACATCTACCATAATGTACCGAAAGCCTTTTTCTCCGCGCAGATTTAACTCGTACTCTTTTTCAATGCCGGTTAAGCCAATATAATCGCCGAGTTGATAATAACTGTCTTCTTTATTAATATGCCGGTCGCTTACTTCACCAATGTAACCCAATACATGACTCGCATTGGCAAAAGGATATTTTCGTATAGTACGCACCTGCGGATAGAAGCCTTTAAACTGGAATAAATATTCCTGAAATTGAGCATACTGTTCTTTAGAAATTTGTTTAATAAAATTAGACGGGCGGTAGCGGGAATACCTGGTGGCTTTTGCGAGGTTCTTTTCAAAAGTCTCCTTATCAATATCTAATAAAGTGCAAAATTTGGTAGTGTCTATATTTTTAACGAGGCGTGGGGTTACCAAAATATCGTATACTGGCTCATTGGTTACAATCAGTTCTTTATTTCTATCGTATACCAAGCCTCTGGTAGGGAAGGTAGTTAACTTACGAATCACATTATCGTTTGCCAGTTCTTTAAAAGAATCATCAATTACCTGTAAGGCAAACAATTGCCCTAAATAAACTAATCCTACTAGCCCAAATAAAATTTGAAAAAATATGATCCTTCCTCTATCGCCCATTTATTATTTATAAACTTCAATTAGATTTGCAAATATAGTAAGCCTACTTTACAAAAAGGATGATTGGGCTGTGATTAACTTTAGTAGATTTCTTAACGATTCCTAAACAGAAATTAAAAGTATATAATTTTTTCAAGAAAAACTTGATAATAACCAATTAATCCTATACATTCGTTTATCTAAAAATTAATATTATGAGATTAAATCAATTTTACTTCCCCCCCCCCCGAAAACTTCATCATTTCTAATAATACTGTCTTGTATTTTACTATTTACTTTTAGTGCTTGTAAAAAAGAAATTACTCCACTTGTTGAAAGCAAAGCAACCGATAGTAATTTAACAACACAAGAAACATATTACAATTTAAGAATGTTAAGTATAGGTTTGCATGGTGCCAATAACACGGTAAATCAATGGAATGCTAATCAGAAAAAAGAGAACACTACCTCTTTAGCTCACATTATTTATCGAGAATGTGCCAAGGGTTTAGATGGTTTTTATTTTGCACCTTATAAACGGATTGTTGAAGCTGCCCAAGCAGAAGGTATAGATTTAACTGAATTGATGAACGAAGCAATAAGTGCCGCTTATAGTTTACCTGACAGTATTGATTATGCTGGTGAAATGATTTATGATGATGAGACAAAGTATTATGCGTTTATACCATTTTTGGAAACAATTAGTGGTATTCAGATAAATGATATGGGTTCTTTAGAAATGGATAATGCTACAATAAATGGTTTATCTGAAGATCCTTTAATGGGTTATCTACACCTAGAGGATGGTTACCCAATGCCTGGTGTTGAAGTAGATGAAGATATGTATGTTGAACAAATACAAATTGAACGGAGCGAAGCATTGCAAAAAATAGCGGTTATTACAGTAATACAGGGGCCAACCTTAGTAGATTGTGCTCATTATAGGAATGCGAATTGTGGAGGCACGAATACAAATGATACTTATATTCATCTGAAGTTATGTAGTGCTTCTAATCCAAAATGTGAATTTTGTGGTGATAATCCTTATGATGGTGCACTAATTCCACAAGATAATACTTTTGGAGTTTTTCCTGGACCAGCAAGGCACGATGAAATATATATATGGCTAGATTATGACCTTGATGACAAAACAACTCACAATTTAACAACACCTGAATGTTTTAATAAGGCGAATGATATTATGGTTGAAAAGTGTCTAACCGATAACATCCCAGTACCGATTATTGATCGATACTATGCATTATTGGAAAAGGTCGATGGATCTGGTTACTTTCTTGTTGATAAAGGTAATATTAGTAAGGTTGACAGACCAATAGAATGGCATCCTAAAAATGCACAAGAATGTAATGGATCCGAAATAAGTGTAAACGATTTGTTTTTATGTCAAAGAGAAACAATTTTTAAATCTTTAGCAGAACATCGAGCGTTCAGTGGTGGACCCAATGACAATCCATATCATTTCGGCCTAGCACAAGGAGGTATTTATAAACTACGTCGCTCATTTGGTCTGCCACCTTTATATTTTGCCTTTCCTTGGAATAAAAGTTTTTGGTATATTGATGGACCAGATATGAGAGTATTCGCAAATATGTCTTATGATCAATCCTGTGATGATTATGATAATAATGGTAATGTAATAAAGTCAGGAATAAGACCAGACTATAATAATTATTCTCTAAATAAATTTACGGATTTTAGTAATTCAACATTTAATAAAAACAAAAATATTGTGATTACTACTGATTATTATGATGAAATGTATGATTTTTGGGTTAATGTGCCTGGATTCTGGATTTCTTTCGGACCAATTGGTCAAGGTAATGCTGGCCATAGTGCATCTGATGGATTTAGAAAGCAAATTGATTTGGAAGACATTTCTGGACCACCAGTTGATCCGAGTACTCTTAATATACTTGGTACTGTAGACTCAGATTCATATTTAGATGCTATTGAAGAGCAATTGTTTATGGACAACATTGATCCTAACACTTCTTTTATTAACTTGCTAGTAGAGCTTGAATATAGTTGGAATGATGGATATAATACTGTAACTACACATTATGAAGAAGTGTCTTTTGATACAAGCCAATCTGTTGGAGGACCGGAGATAAGTCTATTTTTTACAACTAGATATTGGGATGGTCATAACGTTACCGTATATGCCTTATAAGTTAGTTTATATAATCGTTTTTGTTTTATGCCCTTTATTCATTTCGGGTCAATCTTTAATTCTTAACAAAATTAATGAGTTGAAAATTAAACCGGGATTTTCAAAAGTAGAACAAATTATTCCATTACCAAATAAACAAATTGCTGTTTCATTTGTTACTAGTAATTTTACTGGTGGTGGTGAATTCCAACATCTTATAGTGTTAAACAAAGATACAGTTGAATATCTGATCGAGACCTATTATCATACTTATGAATTTTGGTTAGCTCAATTTGGTGATGATCAACAATCTCTTTTTGCTTTAAATTACGATATTATTAGCAGGGATAAACAAGCCTGCATATATACCTATAATTTAACCAATAAGTATTTAGATAGTTTAAATATACCTATTGAGATAAGTTATAACAATGTTATGATCAATCAAAATGAAGTTGTTCTATTCGGAAGATTGCAGAATAATGATTCTTTGCTATTAGAACAAGCATTTAACATAAGCAAAAACGAGTTAAATCAAGTATGGAGAGCCGAAACTATACCTAAAGTTTTAAATTGGGGTTACAAACAAGATAATCAATCCTATTATGCCCTTAGTACCCCTACTTATGGTAATTCAAACCCTCCAACATCTACAAACTACTTAATTTATAGCAGTGCAGAAGGGTATCAGCAAATTGAATTCAACAGTTCTAATGAAGAACATCGTACTTTAAATACTGTTGCATTTCCTGACTATAATCCCATTTTTCCGGTTAATGATTCCATTGTTTATGTTATCTATGATGCCAGAAAGCCATTTCAGGGTGGTTATAATTATATTATCGCTTCATTTAACGTTAAGCAAGCTAAGGTTAATTGGCAATATCACGGTTTAGAAGGATTTATTTTTAAGTATGTGAAACCGACTCCTAATGGTGTACACGTTTATTATGAAGGCACCAATGAATCTACCTATGAATTTATAAACTCTAAAGGCAATCGGATGTTTAGAGATGGAAACAGCGAGTTAATCCGTTACTGCACCCAAAAAGATGAATGTATTGTATACCGCAACGATACTTTGTTTTTAAAAAAGTTTGGCGAAGTATTGGCGTACTATGCCTTCGAAAATTTAGATCAATACAATATGCTTACCTTTCATCCTGATGACAAGCATCATTATGTTTCTTTAAGAGAAAAGGGTGGCAATACTATGAGTATCTACCAACTTAAGTTAGATACCTTAGATACGGGTATTTTTAATACTGAGATGGTTGAACAATTTAGTCTTTATCCAAATCCTGCCAGTTCAATGGTTCATGTGGAATTACCAGTTTTTCAAGCATATGATTTGGAGATTATTAACTTAAACGGGCAAGTTGTAGAACAGCTAACTTTTAGTGGAAACCTAACTACAATACAGCCAACACATTTGGAAGAAGGTACTTATTGGTTGAAAGCTACTGGGCAAAACAACCAAATTTATGTAAGCCGCCTGCTTTGGTTGGAGTGATTTGCTTTGGTATCAGTTTCCTCTTCGAGAGAGGCTGTTGGGGTGTGAACGGATTGAAGCCGGCTGCGGTTGGAAGTTTAGCCCCGATAGCAGTGGTTATACCATTTGTCGCGATGATTTGAAGCGTTGGCAAAATGGTATTTGAACGGATAGCGGGGAGCCCGTTTCTAAAATGTTTTACCGGTTCGCTTCAAATATTTTTTTATATAAGGATAATAATGAATGAATGAATGAATAATTTCTATTCTAAACCTTAGTCCGCGCAAACAACATTTGATGAATTAAAATTAATAACAAACAGAAAATAGTGCTTAAAATGATTTTGAACAGCGTTAAATGGATAAACCGGAAGTTGAAGGCTTCTACCAGAAAAAAGAAGGCGTTAAACAAAAATATAGATAGACCAACGTAGCGCAGAAACCAGCTTAAACCGAGCTTTTGGTAAGAGGGCATCGCAAATTGCTCGTAACCACCTCTCGGACGAAAAATGCTCAACACAAAAGGACGGCAAAATGCCATAAATACACAGGCAGAGGCGTGCAAACCTAAGGTATCGTTAAATACATCAATAATCAAACCTAATACCATCGAAAGAATAATGACTAAGGCACCGGGCATGGCAATGGGCAACAGTAAAATAATAAGCGGATAAATTAAAGGGCGAACCAGCCGATGCAACTCTACATTATCTAACACCAACACTTGCAGCGCAATTAAAAATAGGAAATTTAATATTTGGTTGACGTTGAAACTACTCATTGGCTGTGCTGTACTCTAATTCAATTTGTTCTTTCCGGTTCAGGTTTTCAACACCGTCTACCCTACGTAGTTTATAAAAATCAGTTGCCAATTTTATTTTAATATCATAGAAGTTACTGCCTTCTTTTAATTCAAAATCTTCAATAGTTCCAATCATAAAATTTTCTGGAAAAATAGAGGAATAGCCACTGGTAGAAATGGTATCATTTTTCTGGATATTGGCGTGGTTCGGTACTTCTTTTAATTGAGCATATCGGGCATCCATACCATCCCAGGCAAAAGAGCCGGTATATTGTTTAATTTTAGCAGTAAGCTTTAAATTTTTGTTCAACAAACTCATAGCCGAACTGTAATTAGTAGATACATTTTTAATGATGCCTACCACACCATTAGCACTTACCAAACCCATATCGGGCTTAAAGCCATGTTTAGAACCTTTGTTAATGGTAATATTATTATATAAGCCGTTTGTAGAGTTATTGATGACTTTTGCGGCTGTAAAAACGTAGCTTCTTAGGTGAACAGAATCGACTGTTACCTCAATTGGTTCGACCAAGGTATCTCTTTTAAGTTCATCAGAATTTTGGTTAAACAACAGTTGTCGTAATCGCGCATTTTCGTTGTGCAAGGTTTCATTTTCGCCTTTTAATCCTACATAATCAGCCACATCGTTCGACATTTTAAACAATGAACCTGTTATAGCATTAGAAGAAGCTACCGCACTTGCCCGGTGGTATGTATTGTAAGTACTCAATAAATAAAAACACAAGGTTTCGCATAAAATGAAAACAAACAACACGTTATATTTTAAGAAAAAACTGATGAGTTCTCTCATGCTCTAAATAATTATGAATTATTTATTATAAATTTTGAATGGAACAAAATATTAATAATATGTGTTATAAAAACAACAAATTGCCATTTTAACTCACTATCAAAAACCACCAATTTATTTTTGAATTAAGAAAGAATACCTTTCTGGGTTTTTTAATGCAATTCCTGTACCTCGCACCACCGCTCTTAACGGATCGTCGGCAACGTGCACGGGTAGCTTGGTTTTTAAAGAGATCCGTTTATCTAAACCACGTAACAAAGCTCCTCCGCCGGTTAAGTAAATTCCGGTTTTATAAATATCGGCTGCTAATTCTGGTGGTGTAGTTTCCAAAGCTTTCAATATCGATTCTTCAATTTTTACAATTGATTTATCTAACGAATGCGCAATTTCGGTATAGCTAACCATAATTTGCTTTGGAATACCGGTCATTAAATCTCTTCCATTTACGGCAAAATCATCTGGTTCATCATCTAATTCTGGCAAAGCTGAACCTACTTTTATTTTAATATTTTCGGCAGTACGCTCACCAATAAGCATATTGTGTTGGCGACGCATATGCACGATAATATCGGTTGTAAATTCATCCCCTGCTGTTCTGATAGATTGATCGCCAACTATGCCCATTAATGCAATTACTGCAATTTCTGTGGTTCCTCCACCAATGTCGATAATCATATTACCCATGGGTTCAGAAACGTCGATACCAATACCGAGCGCAGCTGCCATGGGTTCGTGAATCAAATAAATCTCTTTTGCACCAGCTTGCTCGGCTGAATCAAATACTGCTCTTTTTTCAACTTCGGTAATGCCCGATGGTATGCAAATGACCATTTTGTAAGATGGCATGATCATTTTCTTTTTCGGATAGATCATTTTTATCATGCCTCTTATCATGGCTTCGGCAGCATCAAAATCGGCAATCACCCCATCTTTTAAGGGGCGAATGGTTTTAATGTTGTCGTGGGTTTTTTCGTGCATCTGCATCGCCTTTTTGCCAACGGCAACCACTTCATTAGTGGCTCTTCGTTTGGCAACTATAGAAGGCTCATCTACAACCACTTTGTTGTTATATATAATTAGCGTATTGGCAGTGCCAAGATCAATTGCTATTTCGTGTGTTAAAAAACTGAATAACGCCATTCAAAATTCAATAAAAATTATAATTAAAAATATGTGTATGCGGCTTGGCAAAGTTAGGGAAAATAAACGTAAAAAAGTATCAATGTTTAAAATGTCTTACACCGGTTAATACCATTGCTATATTATGGTTGTTGCAATATGTAATAGAGTCTTTATCTTTAATAGAACCACCGGGTTGAATTACGGCTTTAATGCCTGCTTTGTGAGCAATTTCAACACAATCTGGAAATGGGAAAAAAGCATCGGAAGCCATTACAGCTCCTTCCAAATCTAAGTTAAACAATTTAGCTTTGGCAATTGCATGTTTTAAGGCATCTACTCTTGAGGTTTGTCCGCAACCCATACCGACCAATTGTTGGTTTTTCACTAAGGCTATTCCATTCGATTTTAAATGTTTTACCGCTTTGTTGGCGAATAACAAATCGATTTCCTCCTCTTCGGTTGCTTGCCGGTCGCTTACTGTCTTCCAAACGGTTTCATCTTCCATTGATTGATCGCGCTGCTGGTGTAACACACCATTTAAGACCGTGCGGCTACTATGAGTAGATTGTAGCGATTTTTTTTGAATTAATAATATTCTATTTTTTTTACTTTGTAAGATTTCAAGAGCTGCTGCTTCAAAAGAAGGAGCAATCAAAACTTCAAAAAATAATTGATTGATTGATTCAGCGGCTTGCTTGCCTAATACACTATTGGTAATTAAAACACCGCCGAAAGCGGAGACCGGATCGCCTGCTAAAGCCCCCTTCCAAGCACTTAACAAGTTTGCTCTACTGGCTAAGCCGCAGGTATTGTTGTGTTTTAATACGGCAAAGGTAGTTGTTTTAAACTCGCCTATTATATTAACTGCCGCATCAACATCTAATAAATTGTTATATGAAATCGCTTTGCCATGCAGTTGTTCAAACATCGCTTCAAAATCACCAAAATAAAAGCCTTGTTGATGCGGATTTTCGCCATACCGTAAACTTTGCGCAGGACCAGCACTTTGCCTGAAATATTCTAACCCTTCTTTTTGATTAAAATAATTGAAAATATTAGTATCATAATGTGAAGAAACAGAAAAGGCTTTGGTAGCAAACTGTCGTCTTTCTTCTATGCTTGTTTTACCTTCCTTATTTTGTAAGATGTTTAATAATTCTGGATAATATTGTTGGGCTGCAATAACCAACGTGTCTTTATAGTTTTTGGCGGCGGCTCTAATTAAAGCAATTCCACCAATATCAATTTTTTCTATAATCGTATTTTCATCCTCTGTTTCTTGTATGGTTTTTTCAAAAGGATACAGATCAACTATTACCAAATCAAAAGTAGGAATGGCATATTGTTCTAATTGTGCGAGGTCATCCGCTTCATTTTCCCTTGCCAATATACCCCCAAAAACTTTAGGGTGCAAGGTCTTTACCCTGCCGCCTAAAATGGAAGGATACTCAGTTAACGCTTCTACTGCTTTAACCGATATGCCTTTCGATTCGATAAATTTTTGCGTTCCTCCAGTAGAATAGATCTCTACATTTAACTGTTGTAAATGCTCAAGAATGGGAGATAAATTTTCTTTATGAAATACCGAGATCAACGCTCGTTTAATGACTTTCTGCATAGCTCATCTGATTAAAAGCCAAATGTAGGGATAGTGATTGACTTTATCTTTTATCAAACCTTAATTTTCCCTTCTGATTACGTTGTTATTATAAACATAAAATCTGTTATATTTGTATAATGGCAGAAGAAATTACAATGCAGGATATTAAAATTGCTTTGTCTGAATTGGTGCAAAGCCAACAAGAAACCGATAGACAATTAAAAGAGGTTGGCATACAACTTAAAGAAACGGATAAAGGAGTTAAAGATTCTTCATTAACAGAAACAACAGTGTAAAATTGAAAATACAAAGCCTTTAAGATAAAATATGTTTTATGAGTTCTCCTATTTGGAATAATTCAAAAATAACTGTCCATTTTTACCTTTGAGATTTTCCGATCTACTTCATTAAAAATACTCGTCTTAGCACCACTGAGCCTGCGTTTTTTAACTTGTATATCAAAAAATCTCATTGCTAAAATTTGAACATTTATTTTTTCTTCATTCCTTTTTATGGTAAGTCGCAAATTTATTTTGATCAGACTATTTTATTTATACTTTCCCCTTCTTAAAAAGTTGGGATTCCATACTAATAAACCCAACATCACCGCAATAAATAGGGCTCCGCCAATGTCGTAAGTGTTTTCTACCAAATGATAGCCGGTAAAGACCAACATAAAAACCACAAAAAATCCGGCAACGTATTTTCTAAATTTAGGTAACCATATTAGGATGCCGGCAGCAAGTTGCATTACACCAAGCAATTTCCAAACAGCCGGCGAAATACTATTCATTAAAGAGCATGGAGGTTCTAAAAAAAATAAAAATTTATCTAATCCAATCATAATGAAAAGAAGGCTGCATATAGCAGTAATTACATTTGTTATATTCATTGATACTGATTTTAAAATAATTTGCCTTATTTTTTTTTGTAATTTATAAAAAGTTTGTTAAAGTCTAATGTTGTAAGAATGCTATTTATAAATTATTCCTCATAATCAACAATTTCTCCCTGTTTGTTGATATAGATATGTTCGAAATCACCATCTTCATCCAATCTAATTACCTCTGCTTCGCCATCCCAAAAGTTATTGGCTTGTTCAAATTTACAAGGAATCACAATTTTCCCTTCCGTATTTATATAACCCCATTTTTGATCTATTCGAATGGCACAAAAACCTTCATTAAATTCTGAAACTTCATCAAAGCTTGGTTCAATTAATAATTTTCCATTGGTGTTTATAAACCCCCATTTATTGGTTTTGGGTAGTTGGACTCCTGCTAAATCTTCTGAAAAATTCTTTGTGTCGTTGAACATTGGTTTAATTACAATTTCTCCTGTTTTATCAATAAATCCATATTTAGACATTACTTTCACATAAGCTAATCCTTCTGAAAAATCTCCTCCATCCTTAAAACGAGGTTCAAAAACAATATCTCCATTCATATTTTTGTATCCTACCAAAGTAACCTTTCCCAAATCATTAAAGTTATGATTTAATTCGTCTAATTGATCTTTAAATTTTCTTTCATGGTATAAGTCGATTTCCTGTTGAAATGAGGATAAGATACGATCAAGACCCGATGAAAAGTTAATTTTCCAATCATCCAATTGTTTGGTCATTTTCATTTTTGATGGAACTTTCTCTTCTTCACCAAAATAATAGGTTGGTATTTGATAGCTCACGATTGCAATATCTTTATCCACATTTATTTCGGTAATTTCAATCCCTTCTATCATCTTGTTTAATTCCTCTGCACCTATTTCTCGCTTAGTTAAAGTTAAGATTCGAGTCATAAATTCATTTGTAGATAAGGTTTTAAGTTTTGAAAGATCTTTAATTCCTACTTTCTCTAAAAACTCCTCTGTTTCACCAAAAACATCCATTTTCTCGGCAAATGAAATAAATTCTTCTACATATTTTTTGGTCTCTTGTTTATCAAGATGTGAAATTACTTTATCAAAATCACCTGTGTAAATAGATTTCAGATATTCCTGAATGGTTTGTTTAATTTTATTATTCATTTGTTTAAATATACTTGGTATTACAATATTGATGTACTATTAAAATTGGCATCCATTTGAAAATACAAATCTTACAAAATTAATTATACTTTGAATTTTTTTTATCAAAATACTAATTTATAAATTTTGTTTTGATACTATTATCACTCCTTCAATTTAAAAATAGTCAATAATAAAGCTAACACAATTAAGCCAGCTAAAAAAGCATAACTCCAAGTTAAGTTTGATTGGTTTGAAATGAATCCTAACAAAACCGGTCCGGAGAGGAAACCGGCAAAACCAATTCCTGAAACAATTGAAAGACCAACCGAAGCTGTAACACCTTTTGTATTTCCTGCCAATCTAAATATTTCAGGAATGATGACAGAAAGTCCTAAACCCAGAATACCAAAGCCCAAAACAGCAAGGTAAAAATTTGCCATCAGTATTAAAACATAGCCTGCAAAAGCGATCATGCAACCTCCGCTTATCATTTTAAAGGCTCCAAATCTATTACTTAAGTCATCTCCAAGAAATCTGCCAATCGTCATACAAAGAGAGAAAGCAATAAATCCAAACCCGGCTTTGTATTCAGGTACATTTACCATATCAAACAAAAATAAATTGCTCCAATGTTCTACGGCACCTTCATTAAACATAATGATAAAAGCCACTAGGGCTAATCCTATTAGCGGTCGGATATTGTTAAGTTTACTTTCTCTGCTAATTTTCTTAGTGATTTTCTCTTCAATAATATCCTCATAAAATTTCGATAAATATCCATTGGTGAATAGGATAAAAACCGAAACCAGCATCATATGCCATACGGGGTTTGAAAAAATGATCATCAATATACTTCCAATACCCGCACCAATAAAACCACCCAAACTGAAAAAGCCATGAGCGGCAGACATAAAATGTTTAGTCTTCTTCTTTTCAATGGCAGAAACTAAGGCATTCATGGATACATCAGTAAAACCCGAAAGTAAACCGGTTAAAAATAGGCTTGTACAAAGCGCATAATAACTTGGAACGATTAGTGGTAAATTGAATGACAACGAAAATAATAAAATACCAAATTTAGTTGAGTAGCCAAGCCCAACTTTTCGATTAACGTACGGAATAAAAGGAATGATAAGGAGCAAGCCAAGTGCCATACAAAATAACGCTAAACCAACCTGCCCATCGTTTAACGCAAATTTTGTTTTGATGTGAGGCAGGTAAAGTACCCAAGTGCCCGTTAAAATATTAATGGAGGCGAACACCCATGCGGGGGCAAAGTAGGTTTTGTTTAATAAAATGAGCTTTAATGAATTCAATAGCTATGCATTAAAAAGTGTCACGGCATTTTTATCAGTTTGTCCATCCATCTTGTTCCCTTTTTGTCTTGAAGATGCAAATGATACAACCCATTACTATATCCATTCAAGTTTATTGGAAAGGCGCCATTTCCAGAAACTACCAACTTTCTTTTATAAATTAATTGACCATTGGTAGCATAAATGAATAATTCAAAATGATTATTATTTACCTCATCAAAATTTAGCCAACTTATATTTTGTGTAGGATTAGGATATAAGACTATGGTACTTTTGTTAGATGAGATTGCACTGTTCACCAAATCAAACTTTAACCAATTGATATTAAATAAAGGTGTAGTAATGACCATTCTCAATTGATGTTGCCCCTCATCAAAATAGGCGGACTCAGTTGTAGTAGTCCAATTTTGCCAACCATTAGTTGCAGGAAAAGTTACTTCGTGAAGTGTGGTTATCGTTTCATCCGGTTCAATAATTTGTAATTGAATGCCACCACCTTCACTTTCGGAAGCCGTTCTATATTCAACTTGATAATTTCCAGAAGTAGGCACTTCAATGAAATAATCTACATAATCTCCAACATCTAAATAAGCAATGTTTTGACCTCCGCCAACATCGCTCGTGTTTTCTAATTGAATACCACTTTGGAAAAAGTAATCTTCTGCTTCAACAACACCAGGAATTTGGTGAACTTCGAAAATAGTATTCTTAACAGCTTCGTTAGTAAAATTGATGAGTGAAGTTTCATCTTCTGCTAAAATCGTATTTCCATTATATGATATTTGTAAGAAATCATTTGATGTCAAAGCGCGATCGATCTCGAAAAGAATAGATCGATAAGTAAACAAATTAATTTGAATTATCTGAACAGCTTCTCCATTTACCTCAATTACGAAATCTTCATAATTAAAAGAAACTGCGGAATCAATGGGTTTATTAACATCTACAAGAATGGTGTTTTCTCCTTCTGTTATGGCTGAAACAAAAGTAGTGTTAACCTCAGTTGTCGCTCCACTTTTTATAAACTTAAAACTACCTAAGTTAAAACCTTCTTCTACTATGTTAAAAGTAAAAGATGGATCTGCTTTAGATAAAACGACATTGGGTATGGTTATGGTTTGCCAGTTTTGCCAGCCACCGGTATTTATCAGATCTGTTATTGGGCAAATTGCTGCCTTTCCAACAGCAAAATAAAACTGACCATCACCACTATTGGAGGCTACTCTCATTTCAATATCATACAAAGCCGTTTCTTCTACAGTAACGGAATATTTCATCCATTCGCCTGAGCCGATCCAACCAACATTATATCCATTACTATTTACAGTATCTTCTGAAATTTCAATATCTACGCCATCATTTCTATAATTCCAGCCTTGGTTCCAACTAGAAAAACTTCCAGTTGAAACAAGGTAATTGGTTAAATCGTTATCGTGATAAGCTGTGCCAACCACACCCATATCATAGTCAGTTGCATAAACAATACCAGGAACATCTTGAACTTTAAACGACACGGTTTCATCAGAATGTACTTGCCTGAACATGGCATCAATCACCTCTTTTTGATATCTACAAGCACTAATGTTTGCTTTGGCAGCTAAGTCCATCAAGGTATTTTTAGCTTCTTCGGCACTTGGTTTCTCGCCATTTCCACTCCAATAGTCCAACAAGTTTTGGTAGCCTTTTGTTTTGGTAATAGAGAGCGGACCGGCTATCGATTCAATTTTTTTAAGAGGCCACCAAGCCCAACCAATTTGGTTATCTTCAAATAATTTAATGGCATCTCTAAACCAAACATTCGAGTTTTCTCCGCTCTCCCCAAAGTATAAAGGTACGTTGTGCTCTTCCCGAATATCTAACACCCATTGAATAGAAGCCTGATCGTTAAATGACCAATATTTGTGTGGGCTGTACACCATATTATCATCCCAAGGTGGGGTTAAGTTGGTAAAGTCATTCGCAAACCAATTGCCTTCTATAAATATAATATGTCGTTTATCAATTGCTCTAATAGCTTCTGTAATTTGTTCGTATAAACGTTTTAATAGTACGTTTCCCGGCATCTCCCAATTGGGTTCATTAAGTAGATCAAAGCCGCCTATCCAAGGTTCATTTTTATATCGTTCGGCTATTCTTCCCCACAAAGCAACCGTTTTTTCCCTATTTAAATTCGATTCCCATAAAGCCGGTTTGCTTGGATCGTAATCAGAAATAGCTTGGTCCATTCCCTGCCCGCCGGGTGCAGCATGTAAATCGAGAATTAGATACAGTTCATTTTTTTTACACCATTCCAATAGTTGATCAGTTAGTTGAAAGCCTTTATCTAACCAGGTATTTTCACCTTCTGTAGGTTCTTCTTCAATAGGTAGTGTAAACAAATTATAGTGCATGGGTAAACGCACAGAGTTAAATCCCCACAATTTTAAGGAGTCAATATCTGCTTCGCTAACATGGTTGGTAAGCCAGGCATTAAAAAAAGTCTCGGTTTCCTCCTCTCCTATTAGTTCTATTATTTTTTCTTTTAGTAGATGTTGGGGATTTGCAAATGCTGCCGTATGCATCATGTAACCTTCCATCAACATCCAACCTCCCAATCCCATACCTCTCAATAGTATTTCTTCCCCTTTGTCATTTATAATTTTTTGCCCACTTGTTGAGAGCCATTGAGCGGTTACCCCATGTTTAAAAAATATGAATATTACAAAAATTGGAATAGTAAATTTTTTCATGACCCGGCAATTTATTAAAGTAAGATTTTGTAAATAAAGACTATGACCAATTTAATCATTATTCCTTCAAATACAAATAATTTTTCATTTTGTAGTATGATATGAAAAATGATATATTTTCAATTTATGACTTAGTACTTAGTAGTCATTCAATCTTTCCACTCCAATGCTAATGCTTGGCTGCATATGCTGCGGTTGGGCTTTGCCGCTTAGCCATAGCCTTTGAGCGAAAAGCAGGACTGTTGTTTCAAAACCCAGCAAGGTTTCGTTTCGAAAAATTATTTGCTTAAGTTTTTTTATTTCTACTCGTAAGCATTTTTTTTACATTCAGGTAATCTAAAAAATAGACGACTTTTAAACTTAGGTTATTGTTAGCAGGAGCGTTGTTTAATTTCTCGAAGTTATCAATAAAGGTATCATCTGCAAGATCATTTCTTTGGTTAATTGCATTTTTCCAAACAACCGATAGTTCGCTGCCCGGCGAAAATTGCCATCTATACACTAAATCAACATTAAAAAAACTTGCAGAATTAACATAATTTCCTTCCAACTCATAGGCAGTAGTTGTTCCATCATCTTCTAAATATACAATTTTTTGGGGCACCAATTTTCTCCAGTAATGTCTAATCCTTAACTCTAAAGCCATCCGGCTGGTAAATATATAACTACCGTTTAAAGTGTTTTCATAAGTATCTATGTCTCTTTGTGAAAAAGCTACTTGCTGATTGTCTAGCAGATCTAAAAAGCCGGTATTGTAATTTTTATCATACCTAAAGGCATGTCGGAAACGAAGCTTGTCATTTACCCGAAGCCTTGGTTGAATATTTAAATGCCATGCATAATCGCCCACTTTTGGCTCTTCTCCATAGCCACTGCTTATGTCTATGGCAAAAGTTTTCCGGTAATCGGTTGAAATAAATGCACCACAATAATAATTTGGATAGAGTTTGATATGCCTGTTTTTTACACGCGGTTCAAAGTAATCATAACCGCCAAAGGGTAACATTTCCCAGAAAAATCCGGTAGTTAACCAATTCTTCCAAGTAACTCCATGTTCGCCCCACATATTGTAGCCCACATATTTATTGGGTTTGTATAAACGGTTATAATTTAGCCCTACAACATTCCAACTGCTGTTAATTTTCCATATGGGGTCGTTAATGTTGTAGCGTATCTGCGCCGACCAATTATTGTCGTTTGGGCGTTGTAAAAAGCCAAAGTCGTTAATGTCAAATTGATCGGTTTCGGCAAAATAACCGATATTAAATTTAAATCTACCCGAAACTTTACCTGCTCGTAACCTATACCGGTAACCAGTTTTTACGGTATCTAAATCGGTATGATTATGGTTAAATAAATTAGACATGGTAGCCCCGCCCCAAATGCCATATTGTACGGCTTTGTTTTTTAGGTCGAAAGCAAAACTGCTTACATTGGCATCGCGGTAAACGCCTTCTCGCCAAACATTGGTATTGATAAAGCTAACCGACGAATTGTTGTTTAAAGATTGATCGGCTACTATAATATTGTAATTGGTTAAAGGGTTGGTTTCAATTTTGTGTTGCTTACCTTCCCCATCTTCAACAAGGGCATTTGTTTTTGCGGTAACCGCATTAAAAAAGCCAAGACCGGTTTGCCCTTTTGTTCTTCCTGAAATTTTTGTGGCATTGATTAATTGGGTTTCTAACGGATTGTCTATTATCGTAAGATTTGTATCTAAAGCTACCGAATTAGTTACTTCAAAACGGTTAAGCGGTGTTCCACCAATTCTTCGGGAGTAAAACAAACCATCTGTATTAAACAACTCCGTACCTTCTAGAAAGAAGCCCCGGTTTTCATCAAACTGAACTTCAAATGGGCTAATGTTTAAAACCTGATCGTCTGAACGGGTTTGTCCAAAATCAGGAATTAAAGTCATATCTAAAGTAAAACTTTCATTAATACCATACTTGATGTCTGCTCCACCTTTGTATGTGTTTGAAGTATTAATAGTATTGATGGCATTATTTAAATTAAAGCGATTATGAATTAACGAAAAATAAGGAGTTAACGACAGGCGAACGGGTGCATCAATATTGGTAATGTTTTTGATGCCACCCCATTGATTAACAAAGCCATTGTTATTAGGATTAAAAGGAGCCCAACTCGATCGTTCTCTTTTACGGCGCAACTGTCGCCAAACATTAATACCCCAATTTTGTATTTCTTGTTCAGGAAACCGGATAGAAGAATAAGGAATTTTTACTTCGGCAAACCAGCCTTTATTTGTGATGCGGGTTTTGCTAAACCAAATAGCATTCCACAACCAATTTTCTCCTTCGCTTTGTGAGTAACGGGCATCGCTTTGTATACCACTTACCGATAAGCAGAAACCATATCCATTTTGATCATCATCATAAGTATCTAAAAATAAACAAACATAATCGGCATTAGCACCAATATTATCATAGTAGCCTAATTCTTTCAAAATAGAATCGGGTTGTGCATCTGGTAAAAAGGCGGCGAAGTAAAAGAATTCGTCGTCGTATGCTATTTTAAATTGGGTGTCGTAAGTGGGTAAAGCATCTAAATTGGGTTCAAATTGGGTAAAATTTTTAGCATACTCTATATCTTTCCAACAAGCATCGTCAAGCATACCATCTATATTTGGTGGAGTATCAATCCTTTTAATGTCGATGCTATATTTTGAAAGATCAATTTGTGCAGTTGAGGAAAAAGTAAAGAATAACAGGATAGCGGTTAAAGGGGAAAATCTGCAGTTCATATGCTTTATAATCGTTTTTACTTGGTATAAGTTCAATTAAATACATTGAAAATACCTTGTTGATTCTGGTTTGATTTTTAAACGGTAGTAATTTAATTTTATTGATTAAACTAATGGGGTTGAGGTTTTATTTACATTTCTTAACTTTTCACTTTTTACGTGAAAAATAGTATCTTAGTATTGCTTAACTTTTAGCATAATTGTAAAAAATGATTAAATATGAAAAAGTACGAAAAAGAAGATGTTTCGGTAGTTTGGAATTCAGAAAAATGTAAACACGCCGGTTTATGTGCGAGGCAATTACCTCAAGTATTTAAACCAAAAGAAAAACCCTGGATACAAACGGCAAATGCTACCAAAGCCCAAATTGTTGAGCAAGTTTCTAAATGCCCTTCGGGGGCTTTGTCTATTGAGTAATAGAATTAACTTTAATATTGTAAATAACAACAATTAACTGACTGCGGCATATACCTATTTCAGGTATAGCCCAACCTATTATCGTATTTTATAGTGCATATTTTGATGCTTTATCAAAGTTTACGCTTTGTTTGATATTGCTGAAATACTAAAGACTTTCTAAGCAATTAGCTGGTTGGGTTTTACCGATTGATACAACCAACCCACACTACTTAAATTAATTAAGCGTACGCCAATACGTGCAATAATACAAATTTGACTGATGGCAAAAACCAAAAAAATCATACCCAAAGTTTCGGTTTGAAAGCTATCACTTACCAACCAATACGTGCCAAAAACCAAAATAAACGTAATTAAGTTGAACAGGTATAGTATAAGAAATGGTAGGATATTTTTAAAGACCGAGACAACCCCTTGCCAAATTGGTTTAGTTAGCAAAAATTTTTCTTGATGAACAACGTGTATTTTGATATAATCTTGAATTAGAAACAGCAGCATGACTACAAATAGATAAATAGGCAATACAATTTTAAAGGCATCAACTAATTGCTGGTCGCTATCTAATTTAAAGAAATCAATGCCACCAGCGGTAAATGTGTATGCCTTATAAGCGATAAACAAAACCAGCCCTTGAACAATTAAAAAATAGAACGTTAAGCGAAACAACCGCCAAAAATATTTGATGCAACCTTGCCAAAAAATACCATGTTCAAAACGGGTAGGAAAATATTTAACTACATTTAAAATGCCTCCTGTTAAAAAAATAGAAACTAATAAAAACAAGAATACAATAACCAACGATTGGTTGAAGATAACTGCTAAACCAGAACCATATTCATTTAAAAAATCGGAGATGATGGCATAATTGAAGCCTTTTAAACTTTCTTGAATAGATAAAGTATGAGCAACGGTACTTTGCAAATAATTGTTGAGTGGAAAAGCAGCTACTATTGCAAAACCTACATTAAAAACATATAAAATAAGGCACATTTTCCAGTTTTTAAACAGAAATTGCCAACCTTTTGCATATGCTTTTATAGCCTTCAAGTAACGATTTGGATTTTATGGAGCCGAGACATATCCATACATTTACCCACCTATGCTCGCCCCAATAAAACTTCTGTTTAAACGGGCAATATTGGTAACCGAAATACCTTTTGGACATTCTGCTTCGCAAGCATAGGTATTGGTGCAACTTCCAAAACCTTCGGCATCCATCTGATTAACCATACTGATGGCGCGCTCACCCGACTCCACTTTTCCTTGGGGCAACATATTTAAATGCGCTACTTTTGCCGAAACAAATAACATTGCCGACGAGTTTTTACAAGCTGCAACACAGGCGCCACATCCAATGCAAGTTGCGGCATCCATAGCCGTATCGGCTATTTCTTTTTCAATAGGTATGGCGTTGGCATCCATGGCATTACCGGTATTTACAGAGATGTAACCACCTTTTTCGATGATACGGTCAAAAGCACTACGGTCTACCGCCAAATCTTTAATTATTGGAAAGGAGTTGGCTCTAAATGGCTCAATAACAATGGTGTCCCGGTCTTCAAAAGCGCGCATATGCAGTTGGCATGTGGTGGTTTTATCCCAGGGTCCGTGCGGACGACCGTTGATATACATATTACACGAACCACATATGCCTTCTCTACAATCGTGGTCAAAAGCCACCGGATCTTTACCTTCTTTAATCAGTTGTTGGTTCAACACATCCATCATTTCTAAAAACGACATGTCTTTATCTATACCATACACGTCATAATTTTCAAATTCACCTTTGGCACTTGGGTTGCTTTGTCGCCACACTCTTAACGTTAATTGCATTTTTACTTTTCTATTTCTGTTAAAAACCTTATTTTATGCTCCCTTTATTATTTATATTTTTTTTAGAAGCGGAAAATTCAACTCGTATAAAGGCGAGTCCCGCTTTCCGCTAAATCTTTTTACTCCACTGCGTTCCATAAAAAGGATACCGCTGCAATCGGGGCTAAGCTTGTTAGTTCGCTCCCTCGTAATTGCAGCATTATCTAATCGTCATTTAATAATTTTTCAATTTTTTCAATACTTAAACCAGTAATATTTGATATAATAGCCTTATCAACTCCACCTGCTTTTAATGCTTTTACCTGGTTAATTATGCTTTGTTTTTTTATTTTCTCAATTTCCCGTTCTTTTTCTTCAACTGCTGCTTTTATTTCCCGTTCTTTAGCCTCAATTTCACGTTCTTTTTCTTCGACTGCTGCTTTAATTGCGCGTTCTTTTTCCTCTTTTATCCGCTTACCTTCGGCTTCCTGCATTTCTATTATACTTCCATTTCTTGCCAACATCATTTCAAAGTGCATGCGTTGGTCCGCAGTCATTTTACTTTTATCAAATTTTTGTAATGCTTTTTCTATCCATCCTTCCGACAATACCTCGGGTAATTCTTTCATCTTTTCAATAATTTCGTGATTCTTCATAAGGTATAATAATTTATCTAAATCTGTTCTTAAATCGCTTAGCTTTTTGTCAAATTTATCAATTTCTATAATAATATGCACAATTTGATTGTCCATATTTTCTCCTTTTTGATTCCTCAGCTTTCCAAAATGGAAATATTCTTTGGATTTAGGAAAGATATTATTAGCCAAAAATCCAATACAATAAATGGGTGTTAAATTTTTAAACTTGTAGTCACCTTTATCTACCAATGTATTAAAACGATGAAAAGCATAAAATTTAGACCGTTGTATAAAATGCGGATAATAGCCCAATTGCATTTCTACGATAAAAGAATTATCGTTTTCATCTTTACAAATCAAATCGTATAATCCTGCTCTGGCATCTTTGGTTATTCCAATAAATTCGTTACTCAAAAACTCTATGGCTTCAATGGGACGTTCATTTAAAATAATTGCCTGTAATGCTTTTCGTAAAAAAGTTGTATCTGCTTTGTTTCCAAAAGTTAACTTAAATCCATAGTCAGATAAAATAGATATGAAATTTGACTTATTTTCCATATCCGTTACTACTCAACTGTATACATACTACTTATAACTCCTCGTCTTCAACTCTACATTTTCAAACTTTAACTTCTCTTTACTTAATTTTGCTTTAGCCGGATTGCCGGTATGTTCCCAAGCTGCAACGTAGGTAAACTTTTTATCATCCCGCTGTGCTTCACCTTCTTCAGTAGCAAATTCTTCTCTAAAATGTCCTCCACAAGATTCATTTCTATTTATCGCATCATCCATCATTAATTCACCTAACTCTATTAAGTCAGCTACTCTGCCTGCTTTTTCCAACTCAGGATTAAATTCTTCTAATCTGCCCGGTATCCGAACTTTTCCCCAAAATTCTTCTCTCAAATTCCCTAACTTTTCTTTTGCTTCGGTCATTCGTTCTCCGTGACGACTCATACCACATTCTTTCCACATTATTTTACCGAGTGCTTTATGAAAATCATCCACAGTTCTATCTCCTTGAATGTTCATTAAGGCACTCAAGTTTTCTTTTACTTCACTTTCTGCCTCTGCAAAAGCAGGATGTTGTGTATCAACTTTAGGCGCACGAATTTGGGTAGACAAATAACTGCCAATGGTATAAGGTAATACAAAATAACCATCAGCCAAACCTTGCATTAAGGCACTCGCTCCCAATCGGTTAGCTCCATGATCGCTAAAGTTGGCTTCTCCGGCAGCATATAAACCCGGCACCGTTGTTCCTAATTCATAATCTACCCAAAGCCCACCCATTGTATAATGTACAGCAGGAAAAATGCGCATCGGTTGTTCATATGGATTTTCATCGGTAATGCGTTGGTACATTTCAAACAAGTTACCATATCTTGCCTCAACGGTATCTTTACCTAATCGTTTTATCGCATCTTCAAAATCTAAATATACCGCTACACCTGTTTTGCCTACTCCTCTGCCTTCATTGGTAACATATAATGCTGCTCTTGAAGCTACATCTCTTGGCACCAAATTTCCAAATGCCGGATAAATTCTTTCCAAATAATAATCTCGATCTTGTTCTGGTATATTTCTGGCGGGTTTTACACAATCTATTTTATGTTTGGGTACCCAAACTCTTCCATCGTTTCGCAAACTTTCACTCATTAAAGTGAGCTTACTTTGATGTTCGCCAGCAACCGGAATGCAAGTCGGGTGAATTTGAGTATAACACGGATTTGCAAATAAAGCTCCACGTTTATGTGCCTTCCAAGCGGCGGTAACATTTGAGCCCATTGCATTGGTTGACAAAAAATATACATTACCATAACCGCCGGTTGCCAATACAACTGCATGGGCACCATGCCGTTCAATTTCACCAGTAATTAAATTACGGGCAATAATACCTTTGGCATGTCCGTCAATTTTAACCAAGTCTAACATTTCGTGCCGCTTGTACATTTTCACTTGTCCTTTGGCAATTTGACGGCTTAAAGCACTGTATGCACCCAGCAATAATTGCTGACCGGTTTGCCCACGTGCATAAAAGGTACGCGAAACTTGTACACCACCAAAAGACCGGTTAGCGAGTAAACCACCATAATCTCTGGCAAAAGGAACGCCTTGAGCTACACATTGATCAATAATATTGGTACTTACTTCTGCCAAACGATGCACATTTGATTCACGCGCCCGGTAGTCTCCACCTTTAATAGTATCGTAAAATAAACGATATACGCTATCTCCATCATTTTGATAGTTTTTTGCTGCATTAATGCCACCTTGTGCTGCAATGCTATGTGCCCTGCGTGGGCTATCTTGAAAGCAAAATGCCTTAACGTTGTAGCCTAACTCACCAAAAGTAGCTGCTGCCGAAGCACCTGCCAAACCTGTGCCTACTACTATTATATCAATACGCCGCTTGTTTGCTGGTGAAACTAAAGGAACACTTGATTTATAGTTGGTCCATTTTTCTGATAAAATACCTTCCGGTTCTTTTGAAACTAACTTCATATAGTTTGTATATTATCGTTTTATGATGATTTGAAATGTCTAACTGAGACTTTTAATGAAAATAATTAATGGTATGATGGCAAAACCTAAACTGAGCAAGACCGAAAATAAATATCCTACCGAGCGAATAATTGGCGTGTACTTTTGGTGACTGGCACCAATAGTTTGAAATGCACTTTGAAAACCATGCCATAAATGAAAGGCAATAAACAGCATACAAAATATATAAAAGAATGCATATAATGGATTGCTGAATTTTTGTTGTACCACAGAATATAAATCTTTAACCGGACCATCACCATAATCAACTTTACATATGGAATAGTTGGTGCCATCTGTTCCATATTGAGTTTGCAAATTGGAAAAAGCCGTTTTACAATCGTTTAAGGTTGTTGAGTTTAATAGATCTTTTCCTCCTAATCGCTTGTATTCGTTTTGGCAATCAATTGATAAGGCAGCAATATCACTTTCGCAAACGCTACCAAACTTACTGACGAACCAAAAATTGCTTAAATGTATTATGATAAAAACCAAAATAACTGCACCGAAAATATACATGTTTCGCGATGCCCAGCTTCCGCTTTTGTTAGCTGACTCGTATTTTACACTTCTCGATTTTCTGTTTTGTAAGGTTAAGGCGGTTGCCATAATGAAATGCAGTACAATAAACGCAAAATTACCGATCGATACTGTTTGAATTAAAGGGTTGTGCCCCATAAAATCTGCATAAATATTAAATGCTTCACCGCCATCATTATATAATAATTGAATATTGCCAATTAAATGTACTATTAGAAACAACGTAAGAAAAAGTCCGGTGAGCGACATTAAAATCTTTCGCCCTATAGAAGAAGTAAAAAAGGATTTTATCCAACCCATTTATTAAATTTTGTTATTGGCAAAGCTAATCGTTAAACACCATACTTCAAAGTTAAAGTTTAAGTAAAGTTAATGTTTATTACAAGATCAATTTAATATTTAAAAAACAATGGTAAGATTATCTTCTTGCCTTGTTGAAATTTAAAATCGAAAACACGTAAGAAACAATATGTTAGAAATATGTTTAAACTTGCATTTATTGGCAAAGATGAATTTCTGCTAGAAACTTGAGCTTATATTCACTTCAAAACCATTTAAACCATTTTTAAATTGTAGTATATCAGATGCTTTCAAGTTAAAATTATTGTCGGGTTGATTATTCTTCAAATTTCCATTGGTGGATATGGATTTAATAATATAAGGGAATTGTATTTAAGTAGGTGTTTTGGCTAATAATGAATATCTTTAAAAATTAAAGTATTTATATTTGCCTTTAATATGAAATTGACCAACAGACAAAAGTCGCAACTTTTCAGTGTAATCTTATTGGTGGTTATTGGTGGAATTACCATTTTTCAAAACCAAAAAAATAAAGCCAATTTTAATGACTTTGAAGATAATACCAACAAAAAAATATACTATACCAAGCATGCCAAATGCAGAATGGACTGTAGAGAAATATCAAAAGAATAAATCAATTTTATAAGAGAACAAGGTAATATTAACTACCGGAAATCAGACCTGAAAGATCAGCCCTGTCCCATTATCGCAAAAGAAGGTCGATCAAAAGATGGGCAAATGCTTCGTATAGTTTTTGCCGAGTGCGATAGGGAAACTAAAGTAGTTACTGCCATCGATTTGGAAAATGAATATACTTGTAATTGCAAGTAGAAAAAACGGACAAACTTAACTTTTTAGCTGAACTAAAACGTATACTTATCAGTTACTATTAGTTTTAGGCGATGGTCAATATATTTAGCAATAATCCGATTATTTTATTATTTGCAGTAGCTTCACTGGGTTATCTGTTTGGTTCTTTTAAAATTAAAGGACAATCTCTTGGCTTATCGGCTATTCTGTTTGTAGGCTTATTGGTTGGCGGATTGAACAATAAGTTAGTTCAATCTGATAGTGAAATTTTAGAAGGTATTTTCTTATTGGGCTTATGTATTTTCTCTTATTCCGTAGGGCTTTCTTCCGGTCCGGCATTTTTCAAATCTTACCAAAAAAATGGATTAAAAGATTTTACATTTATATTAGGTGTACTATGTTTTACCGGACTTATTTCAGTAGGCTTGTTTATGCTGTTTGGCTTTTCGGCTGCCTCCATTTCGGGCATATATACTGGCAGTACCACAAATACAGCGGCAATGGCTGGCGTGTTAGATTATGTGAAAAATTTATCGAGTAGTGCTACTGCCGAAAGTATTAGTCAACAAGTGGTTATTGGCTACTCATTTTCATACCCAATGGGTGTTTTAGGTGGTATGATTGCAATAGTATTGATGGAACGCTGGTTAAAAATTGATTATGAAAAAGAAAAACATCAATTGAAAAATGACTATCCGGTAGCAGAAAATTTAAGTAGTGCTTCTGTAGAAATCACCAATCAAGAGGTGTGCAACATTAGTATTAGAGCACTTAAAAAGAGGCACCAACTCAACATCATATTTGGAAGAGTAGATCAAAAAAAAGGACATCAATTAAGTAACTGGGATACCCGTTTTGACTTAGGCGATGAAGCCATGATAGTAGGGGCAAAAGAAGAATTGGAGCGGGCAATTACTATTTTAGGTAAGCGATCTAAGAAAAAATTATCGTATGATAGAACCATTTATGATACCCGGCGTATTTTTGTATCTAACCCAATATATGCGGGCAAAACAATAGCCTCTTTAAATTTAGAAGAAGACTACAATGCGGTGATTACCCGGATAAGAAGAGGCGACATGGATATGCTGGCACAACGCCACACCGTTATTGAATTGGGCGACCGGATTCGGTTTGTAGCCAAAAGAGAAGATTTAACTTCCCTTTCAAAAATGTTTGGAGATTCTTATCAAGACTCAAACAAAGTCAATTTGTTTTCCTTTGGCTTGGGTATTGGTTTGGGGTTAATTATAGGCTCGCTCAATATTCCTATTCCGTTTACTACTATTCAGTTTCAATTGGGTTATGCGGGCGGACCCTTAATTATAGGTTTATTGCTTGGTGCCCTAAGAAGAACGGGGGGGGTGGTTTGGTCATTATCGTACGGCGCTAATGTTACCTTACAACAAATAGGCTTAATTTTATTGTTATCGGTAATTGGTTTACGATCGGGTACTGCATTTTTTGATAGTTTGTCGTTTGAAGCACTACAGTTTTTTATAGCTAGTGCAATCATTAGTTTGTCCACAGCTTTTATTACACTTTGGGTAGGTTATCAATTCTTTAAAAAACCTTTTAGCCTTTTATTGGGTATGGTAGCCAATCAACCGGCTATTTTGGATTTTGCGATGGCTCGCTGCGGTAATAAAATTCCTGAATTTGGTTTTAGTATGATCTTCCCCATTGCGTTGATAATGAAAATAATAATTGCGCAATTGTTGTATATAATTTTAAGTTAAGTTTGAATGAGGAGGCTTAGTGTGAGTGATGGTGTAACAGATAAATAATTTCGGATACCGCTACCTGAAAAGAATTCCGTACCTTTGCGCACATTTTTTAAATAATCCGTAGGTTTATATGTACGCATACCTCAGTGGCAAAATTAGTGAAAAAAATATATCCAATGTTGTAATTGATGTGCAAGGTATTGGTTATCAAATAGAAGTGAGCTTACATACCTATTCGCAAATAGAAGCTAAACAAGAAGCTAAACTATTCACCTATTTACACGTGCGAGAAGATGCTCAAATATTATATGGTTTTGCTAATAAAGAAGAGAAAATTTTGTTTATAAAACTGATTAGTGTTTCCGGTATTGGCACCAATACTGCACGTATGATGCTTTCCTCACTAAGTCCAACAGAAATTAAAAGAGGTATTATTGAAGGCAATGAAACTTTAATTAAAAGCATTAAAGGCATTGGTACAAAAACGGCTAAACGGTTAATTGTAGATTTAAAAGATAGTTTAGAAAAAGAAGGACTCGAAAGTGCGCTAAATTCGGTACAATCAGGCAATACGGTAAGCGATCAAGCGTTATCTGCTTTATTGGCTCTTGGCTTTAGCAAAGCGAATGGCGTGAAAGCGATAAACACCGCTATGAAAGAAAGTTCCAAAATCGATTCTGTTGAATCATTAATAAAAATTGCATTAAAAAATCTTTAATATTCAAATAATTGAAAATCATTAAATATTTGTTGATACTTGGTGTTGCTTGTATCATTTCGGTAAGTAGCTTTAGTATTGAAAGTGGGTTTATTGGACCATTAGAAGAAGCTGCTTGTTTTGAAGAGGCTTTTGAGTTTGAAAACGAGACTTTTTGCGAAGAAGACGATAGCTTAAAACATTTCACAGCTCCTATTAATATTGATACTGGATTTGTTGATCAAAACGATAATTATCCCTTGCCATCTATTGTTGAAGAAAACATTACTTACGATCCGGCAACCAATCAATACATCATAACACAAACCATTGGTAATCACTTTTTTTCTAACCCACGATATTTAACCCTAAGCGAATATCTAGAATATGAATTAGAACAAAACAACAATAATTTTTGGAACAACCAAAATAATACCGGCGGAAGAAGCGGATCGTCTAGTGGAATTGGAAATAGTCTGGGTAATTTGTTAAATACCGATAACTTAATACCCGAATTATATACCGGCAGTGAGTTGTTTGACCGTTTGTTTGGCGACAACACCGTTAGCATTAAACCACAAGGAGATGTTAACTTAACCTTTGGTGGAAATTGGTCGAGAACCGATAACCCTAACATACGGATTAATCAACAAAGAAATAGCAACTTTGATTTTAACATGGACATTAACATGAATATGGTGGGGCAAATTGGGGATAAAATGAAGTTAGATTTTGACTATAACACCTTATCTAATTTTGATTTTGATAACCAAATAAAATTAGAATATGCCGGTACCGAAGATGAAATTGTACAAAAAATTGAAGCCGGTAATGTAAGTTTACCCTTGCCAACTTTGTTAATACCGGGTGCCCAAAATTTATTTGGCATAAAAAGTGAACTCAAATTTGGACGCTTAACCGTTACTTCAATTGCTTCTCAACAAAAATCTGAATTAAGAACCTTAACAATTAAGGGTGGAGCACAAATACAAGATTTTGAAGTTAAAGCCGATGAATACGAAGAAAATCAACACTTCTTTTTAGGTGATGAATTTAGAAAAAACTTTAATAAAAGTTTAGCTTCTTTACCCTACATCAATTCACCTTTTGATGTAAACAAACTTGAAGTTTGGGTTACTAACGATCAAGGTGATGTACAAGATATTAGAAATGTAGTTGCCCTAATGGATTTGGGTGAAGTTAAACCCTACAATGAAGATCATATTAAACCCGATCCTGAAGGAGACAATTATCCGGCATTAGATAATTATACCAATGATTTATACAAAAGAATAGGTGGCGGTTCCAATTCAAGATCATTAAATCAAGTTGCTGATAGATTATCAGATATTCGTTTGATTGAAGGTACTGATTTTATAACCACTTTTGCCCGTAAATTAGAACCTTCTGAATATACTTTAAACCGGCAATTGGGTTTTATTTCACTTAATATTCGTTTACAACCCGATCAAATTGTGGGGGTATCTTACCAATATCAAAACAATAGTATACCAAGTAGTGTTTATCAAGTAGGTGAATTTGCTCAAGATATACCAAGAGATCGAGATCAACCCAATGTAATTTTTATCAAACTATTAAAAACAATTACCCAAGATCATGAATTACCTATTTGGGATTTAATGATGAAAAACATCTATTCGCTTGGTGCTTATCAGGTAGAAAAAGAAGATTTTAAATTAGATGTTTATTATCAAGATCCTGGTAGTGGTCAGAAAAGATATTTACCTACAGAAGATGAATTCGCTAATTCTCAACCAATTATCAAGTTGGTTAATTTAGATAATCTGAATGCCAATAATGAAAGAGATATTTGTGAAAAGCCGCTTGGTAGTGGAAACTATGTGTTACTGGGCGATGGTATTTTTGATTATGTAGAAGGCCTAACCATGAACAGTCAGCGGGGGCGGCTTATGTTTCCGGTGTTAGAACCTTTTGGAGAAAGTTTGAAAAAACAGTTTAAAGATGATGGAGAAGCCGAAAAATTTGCTTTTGATGAGTTGTATGAAACTACCAAAACAAGGGCGCTCCAAAATCCTGAAAAAAACCGCTTCCTTATTCGCGGAACCTATAAATCTAAATTCAGTTCAAATATTCGCTTAAATGCATTTAACCTTCCGCGTGGCTCCGTTAGGGTTACGCAAGGTGGGCGTGTGCTAATAGAAGATGTTGATTACACCATCAATTATTCATTAGGTACTATTCAACTATTAAACGATGCTTACTTACAATCGGGTCAACCCATACAAATCAGTTATGAAAATCCAGAGTTGTTTGGTTTTAACTTAAAATCCATGTACGGTACGCGTTTAGATTATTGGATTAGTGATGACTTTACGCTCGGCGGAACCTTTATGCATTTGGCAGAACGGCCCTTTACCCAAAAAGTAAATTATGGTGATGACCCCATTGCCAACTCTATGATGGGTTTAGATATGAATTACTTTTCTGAAGCACCAGGCATTACCCGCTTTATTGATAAGTTGCCATTCATTAATACCAAAGAAAAATCAACCGTTTCCTTTAGGGCAGAAGCTGCTCGTTTCGCACCAGGCCATTCAAGAGCAATTACCAGAGACGGACAAGTTTTTATTGATGACTTTGAGGGTAGCACTACTTTTAACGATATCACTTTTCCATTTACTGCATGGTCGCTTGCCAGCACGCCTAAAGGAGCAACCGACAAAAATGGTAAAATCTTATTTAAAGAAGCTGAAGATATCGACACATTATCTTATGGCTACAACCGTGCAAACATTAATTGGTATCAATTAGAGTATGCTTCGTTTTGTGGCAGTGGAGCTAACACGCTAACTGGTTATGAAAGCACGGGTCAATGTAGCAATAATGAAAACCGGAATATTAATTACAGAGAAATATTTCCTGACCGGCAAATACCGAGAGGACAATTAACGCAATTGTTCACTTTCGATCTTAGTTATTACCCAAGCGAAAGAGGTCCGTATAACTATACCACTACTGGTTTAGATGTTGATGGTTCCTTAACCAATCCTGAAGATCGTTGGGGAGGCATTATGCGTGCCTTAAACCGTACGTCCAGTACCGATTTTGAAGCTTCTAACACAGAATTTATTGAGTTTTGGATGATGGACCCCCTAACTAACGACAATCCTGGAAATAGCGGTAGTCTCTATATCAATCTTGGTGAAATATCAGAAGATATATTAAAAGATTCTAATAATTTTGGAGAGCATGCCATTGATTTAAATGAGAATTCGCCAACCATAGAATCGGAGTGGGGGGTGATACCCTTAAATCAAATTAGTCCATCTTTTGCCTTAAGTACAAACGAAGCAGAACGCCGCCGGCAAGATGTTGGTTTAGATGGCTTAAATGACGAAGGTGAAAGAGAACACTTTGCTGATTATTTAGCCGAAATCGAAGCCTCTCCTTTGAGCATTGATGTGAAAGAAGCCATAAGGGCAGACCCTTCAAACGATAATTATAACCATTTTAGAGATGTTGAAGTTCAAGATACAACACGAATTTTAAATACCTATAAAAGATTTAATAACCCAGAAGGTAATTCGCCTTTTAATGATGGTAATGACAGAGATGATTTAAGAACCTATTTTCAAGATTCTGATAGAGAAGATTTAAATGATGATAATACCTTAAATCGTGCAGAATCTTATTTTGAGTATCGCATAGATTTAAAAGCCGATATGATGCCCGGCGATATTCCATATTTGTATAATGTTAATGATATGGACTCTGTAAGATGGCTAAACTTTAAAATTCCGGTTGAACAATATACCAATAAAGTAGGGTCAATTTCCGATTTTAGAGCGGTTCGTTTTGTTAGAATGTTTTTAACGGGTTTTAAAGAACCGGTAACCTGCCGTTTTGAAGGAATTGATCTCGTAAGAAATCAATGGAGACGATATCAAGGTTCTTTAAAAGATCCGGGAGAAATCAAGATAACGGATTCTGAAAATGCCTTATTTAATGTAACTGCCGTAGGTGTTGAAGAACACAGTGGTCGCCAACCGGTACCTTATGTATTACCACCAAATGTAGTTAGAGAACAGGTGTTAAATACCGTTGGTGGAGGTGGCAACATTGCTCAAAACGAACAATCGATGGCACTGCAGGTTTGTGGTTTAGAAGATGGAGATGCCAAAGCAGTTTTCAAAACATTAGATTACGATTTTAGGGAATTTAGAAGAATAAAAATGCTGCTACACGCCCACGAAGATGTAATAAGTACCAACCGGGTTGACGATGGCGATGTTACCGCATTTATCCGGATTGGTTCTGATTTTACAGAAAATTATTATGAATATGAAATACCCTTAAAAATATCAAATTTAGATTCCGTTCAAATTCCTATACCAGAAGCTTCTACTGATCCTGCATTTCCAGTAGATACAACAGGCAGAATAGATTTACTGCGCCAAAGAGCCCAAACTATTTGGCAAGAAGCGAATGATGTAAATGTAGCTTTTGATACTTTAATTAGGGTTAAAAGAAACAGAAATATTGCTAATTGGTCGTTTACCAGCCGGTATACCGAAAAAAGGTTTGAAAGAATATCTGCCCGGGGCGATAGTTTGTTCAGAAATATTAGTGTAGTTGGTTCGCCAGATTTTGGTAGAGTTAAAACCATTATGCTGGGTGTAAGAAATCCGGAAAGTGGCAGTAAATTTAACCCACTGTATAATGCCAGAACCAAAAAATCTGACGATGATGCCGAAGCCAAATGCGTAGAAGTTTGGTTTAACGAATTAGCCGTATCAGATTTTGATGAAAGCGATGGCTATGCTGCCGTAGCTTCTTTAGATGTAAAGTTGGCAGATTTGGGTAATTTGGTATTATCGGGTAATATGCATACCGATGGTTTTGGTACTTTAGAGCAAAAAGTAAATGAACGATTTAAAGATACCCGCTATGAATATGATGGTGCTTTAAATTTAGAATTGGGTCGGTTTTTCCCAAAAGAAAGTGGTATCAGAATTCCGTTTAGAGCGGATTATTCTAAATCGATCAGCGATCCCGAATTTGACCCTTATGAAACTGATATTCGCTTTGACGATAGTGTAGAAGATGAAGGGACAAAAACAGCCGCTGAAGCAATTAAGCAAATTAATCCTGATATTGAAGATGCGCTATTACTAAACCCATCAACACAAAAGCTTGTACTAGATACACTTGATGTAGATGCCGCTACCAAACAAGCGATAGAAGAAAATTCTGATAAGGCAAGCAAACAATATCGAAAAGATGGCAGAACGGTTAGTGAAATTAAGAGTATCAACTTTGTTGGGGTTAAAAAAGTGAGAACCAATAATGAGCGGAAACAACGGATTTATGATATTGCGAATTGGTCGGCAACGTATGCCTATACCGAAGAAAATTATCGTGACCCCTATATTGAAATGGAAAACTCTAAAGAACATTACGGTTCATTAGATTATACCTATTCTACTTCTCCTAAATTCATCACACCCTTTAAAAAACTAATAAAATCGGATAGTAAATGGCTTTCTTTAATTAAAGATTTCAATTTTAACCCCATACCGAATAGCATTAATTTTAGAACCGATGCCCGCCGCTTATTTGAAGAAACTAAACTGCGCGATTTAGATGAAGAGGTCAATACACTACCCTTATTTAACAAGGCTTTTGTTTGGGGTAGGTCTTACGGTTTTAACCATAAATTGGCAAAGTCTTTAACTATTGATTATAATGCAAGCAACAGCGCAGAAATAGATGAACCTAAGGGTAGAATTGATACCCAAGAAAAGAAAGATAGTATTAGAAGCAGTATCAGAAATCTGGGTAGAAATATTGATTTTAGACAAGGATTGAATGTAAACTACAAATTACCATTTGATAAATTGCCCATCACCGATTGGATAGATGCTAAAATACAATATGGCACAACGTTCGATTGGCAGGTGGGTCCATTGTTTAATGTAGATACTATACAGCTTGGTAATTTCATCAACAACAGTCAAAATGTAACGCTCAACGGTAATTTAAAATTACGGAATTTATACAACAAATCGGCTTTCTTAAAACAATACGATACTTCTGGTAGAAGAAACGCCGGAGCCAAACGCCCTAAAAAGAAAAAGAAAAACAAAGGTGAAGAAGATAGTGAACTACCGGAGGTGCCAGAAAAAGTGACCTTAGGTTCAAATAAAGCAGTGGGAGCCATAGTTAAACTTTTAACGAGTGTAAAACAAGTATCTTTAACTTATAGAGATACGCGCAACACCTCTTTGCCGGGCTTTATGCATAGCCCACAATACGTTGGTAACAATTGGGAAAATAATGCCCCCGGTTTAGATTTTTCTACCTTTGGACGGCAACCTTTTCTGGAAGAATGGCTACCAGGCATTGCTCAACAGGGTTGGATAACCGACGACCACAATTTAAACGAACCGGTGTTGCAAACCCAAAATCAAAAAATTGATTTAAAAGCAACCGTAGAACCATTTAATGATTTTAAAATTGAATTAACGGCAACTATGTCGTATTCACTCAATCATTCAGAATGGTACAAAAAATTAGAAGGACAAGACGACTTTCAAAGCATTAACCCGCTTGATATGGGGAATTATTCGGCAAGTTATATACCAACACGAACGCTGTTTAAGGGTATCAGAAGATTTAATCCGTCGCCTGCTGACTCTATTGACAGTGGAGTAGGAAGATTTTTCTGGAAGATAGGAGATTTCTTTCGACCTGTTTTTGGAGTACCTGATCCCGAATCAATTAATGAAAATGAAAATTTCACCAATTTTGAAGAAAACAGAGTGATTATTGCTAATCGCTTAGATGCTTTATCGGCAGAAAATGGTATTCGACCATTGGGTTCAGAATTTAAACCTCTACTTGATACTACAGCAACCAATATTGAAGATTATTTTGAAGGCTATGGACCCTATTCTCAAGAAGTATTGATACCGGCTTTTATGGCGGCTTACACCAATACCGATCCGTCAAAAGTCAGGCTTAGTCCATTAAGATATATTCCACTACCCAATTGGCGAATTACCTATAACGGTTTAACTAAGTTAGGCAAATTAAAAGAGAAGATTACCAATTTAAGCATAAGGCATGGCTATTCGTCTAATTATAGTGTCAATAGTTTTCAGTCCGATCCAAGTTTTTTTTCAGACCCTGATGAATTGGGTGAAGTAAAATCACAAAATGTATTTTTTAATAATGGTACTTTTTTAAGAGATCGTTTTCAAAGAAGTTATGGCTTTGGCAGGCGGATTGATACGCTATCCGGCAATTATTATTCATTGTATGATATTCCGGCAATTGTAGTACAAGAATCGTTTACACCATTAATTGGTATTGATTTAACTTTAAAAAATGGCTTAACCGCTAATATGGATTATAAAGTCTCTAGAAATTTAGCTTTGAGTTTTATTGATTATCAGTTGTTGGAAACACATTCGAAAGCCTTAACATTTGGCTTAGGGTATCGATTTCAAGATTTGAACATCCCGATACGTTTTATGGGTAATAACTTTGAATTAAAAAACGATTTGAGCTTTATCTTTGATTTTACTTATCGAAACGACATTACGATTAATTATATATTAGATCAGCAAAATACGGAGCCAACACAAGGGGCTATATCCTATCAAATTTCGCCCCGTTTAGAGTATACTGTAAACGATCGTTTACGGGCAAGTTTATTTTATGATAGGCGATTTACTGATCCACATATACCCGATGGATTTAGAAACATCAATACACAAGCCGGTTTACAACTAACCTTTTCTTTAGCAGAATAGACGTCCATAAAATAAGATCATTCAAGAATATCTTAAACGGACCATTAATTTCAAGGATTAATGGTCCGTTTTTTTTGTTTCAGAGCGTTTTTTATCAGACATATAATGCACGGTTTTATACAGTTAGATTTACTAAAAAATGAAAAAAATTGACAAGCTAACTTTGCCATTTTCTCATCATTTTTAATCGGAATGTAGTTGTATTTTTTACGGCAAGATTGCTCCCTTCAGTTGAATGGTTTCAACACCTTGCCTTACCATCTTCTTGCTCATTAATATGCAACCATGCTGCTTGAATAATCTTTTCCAAAACCGCTAAATCCACATCAGCTAATTTGTTGATGTACAAACACACTTTACCGGTTTTGTATTTACCCAATTGCGCTAACAATTTGTCTTGGTTTTTAAAACCGCTGAGCACATACAACACTTGCTTTTGTTTACGAGGTGAAAAAGCGATCAAAGGAGCATCGCCTTCGTGCCCACTGTCGTATTTGTAATGATAACTGCCAAAGCCAATAATGGAAGGTCCCCACATTTTCGGCTTTAAACCAGAAATTTTTTCCATCATAGATAGAATAGTATAGCCATCTTTTTGTCGTTGTGCATGTTCAACGGATTGCATAAACTGTTTTACATTAACTTTGGTTGGTTTTGTTTTTGGTGATGCCATATTTTAAATTTATCATAAAGGTAAGAAATTACAGGCTTTCAAATTCATTCAAAATTCATAATTATAATTGAACATTATGTACCTTTGTCACATAATTTAAAAACATAAAAAAATATGATAACGGTAACCATTGATCAACACAAAAAATTGCAAGACCGGCTTGCGCTTTTAAGGAGGTATCTTTGACATTGATAAGCAAACCACCGAATTAGAAGAAGCAGAAATTAAGGCTGCCGATCCTGACTTTTGGAACAAACCCAAAGATGCAGAAATAGTTTTAAAAGAAATAAAAAAATATAAATATTGGATTAATTTATTTGATCAACATCAAGGTCAGGTAGATGATTTAGGCGTATTGTTAGAGTTTTTTAAAAGTGGAGAAGCAGAGGAAAACGAAATTGTGAGTCAATACGAAACTACTTTAGCGAAGTTAGAAGATTTTGAATTACAGGCTACCCTAAATCAAAAGCAAGATAATTTAGCAGCTATTTTAACCATTAACGCCGGTGCCGGCGGCACCGAAGCCTGCGATTGGGTAATGATGCTTTCGCGCATGTATTTAATGTATGCCGAAAAAAGTAGGATGAAAGTAAAAGAACTCAATAGGGTAGATGGTGATGTTGCCGGCTATAAATCGATAGAATTAGAAATTAGTGGAGACTTTGCATACGGTTATTTGAAAAATGAAAATGGGGTACATCGCTTGGTTCGTATTAGCCCGTTTAATGCACAGGGTAAACGCCAAACTTCTTTTGCATCAGTGTTTGTTTATCCTTTAGTAGATGATACCATTGAAATTGAAATTAATCAAAATGATTTAGATTGGGATACCTTTAGAGCAGGCGGAAAAGGTGGACAAAATGTAAATAAAGTAGAAACGGCTGTTCGGGTTCGGCACGCACCTTCAGGTTTGGTGGTAGAATGTCAGGAAGAACGTAGCCAATTATTGAATAAAGAAAAAGCCATTAAAATGCTTAAATCAAGGCTTTATGAAATTGAATTACGCAAGCAACAAACCGAAAAACAAAAAGTTGAAGATTCGAAAATGAAAATTGAATGGGGCTCACAGGTAAGAAGCTATGTATTAGATGACCGGTGGGTAAAAGATATGCGCTCTAATTATAAAGTAACCAATCCTGATAAAGTGCTTGATGGTGACTTGGAAGGTTTTATCAAAAGCTTGCTGATGTTGGGTAAAGATTAATCATAAATAAATAAAAATATTATAAAACATTAACATGCCATATATTCATTCGTCAACTTACCGACCGTTTACCTTGTTTAAAAACGGACATTTCAATACCATTTATGCTGCAAGTATTAAAGAACATCCAGAACCGAAATATGAACGGGAACGAATACAAACCCCCGATGATGATTTTTTTGATGTAGATTGGTTAAAACGAAACAGTCGGCAATGTGTGGTGTTAATCCACGGCTTTATGGGGAGCACAAGCTCTTCGTATGTGCGCAATGCAGCCAATTATTATTACAGAAATGGATACGACATTTGCGCTATTAATTGCAGAAGTGCCAGTGGCGAACCAAACAAAAGAGTGTATACCTATCATGCTGGTTTTACCGATGATTTGGCTTTACTTATTAAACAGCTTCAAAACTTAAAACAATATCATCATATTGTTCCTATAGGCTTTTCGTTGGGTGGTTCTATTTTATTAAACTACTTATGTAAAGTTTATGATCATACCAATAATTTCATTCGTTGTGCAGCCGCTGTTTCGGCACCATTAAAATTAATTGAAGGCGCATTTTTGCTGAGTCAATTTTCTAACAGTTTATATATGTATAATTTTAGAAATAATATATATGAAATGATTCAGCTTAAAAAACAACAATTGGCAAACTTTGGGATTGATGTAGAAGCACTGTTAAAGGCTAAAAACTTTTTTGAAGTAGATAATTTATACACAGCCAAAGTATTTAATTTTGAAAATGCTACCGACTATTACGAAAAAACTAGTGTGCTACCTCATTTACCCAAACTTCGTATACCAACTTTTTTGTTGAATGCTAAAGACGATATGATGTTGGGCGAAAGCAGCTATCCCGTAAACTTATCTAAACAACATAAGTACTTATATTTTGAAGCCAGCGATTATGGTGGGCATCTCGGCTTTAACCAACCCGAAGAACAATATTACAATGAACGCATTGCATGGTTTATCCGAAGTATTGTTCAAAAACAATTGGATAAAAAAACCAACCTGGCAATTAGTGATGCTTAAGTTACAGTTAAAGGTTCAGTTGCAAACAAGTTGAAGCTAAAGTATCTTGCTTAAAAATTACGGTAAATCAAAAAAGTTTAAGAAATATGAATCGCTTATATTCTAAAAGCATCACAAGATACTGTTGGTTTTTACAATGAAGGAAGTGATCATTATCATCTAATTTGGTCAAGCGATATTGATTTAGATGGTAAAATTGATTTGTTAATAGAAATGTCTCGCCACTATAAAACAGGTAGTTTAGTTTTTGTTTTTATCTTCGAAGGCTAAAAAAGGAGAAATTCTGCATATGACAACCCAACTCAATACAGTAGGTTATTAAAATGTTATGAGTGCGTGACAAATTTGGTGCAACGTACTCCAAAACTCTCCAAAACCCACCGGTGTCATATCGGAAAATGTGGAGAGCAACGGAACATTTATCCGAGAACTTTCCTAAAGCTTTGTCCGGCTAAAGTAAAAGACTTGGTGGATGTTTAGGCGAGATGCCGGATAATCTGCTCTGCAAGCTGAGATACTGGATCGAGTCCAGCACAAGTTTCCGGCATGACGTTTGTTTGGCTTACCTTCATTGAGTGTCAATTAACTTGATAAACTTGTCAATACTTAATTAACTTATATTGTGATGCACCAGATATGTCAAACACTCAAATGTTATCGTTAATTTAATCATAAAAATAACCTTATCATTAAAATACTTTATAGATTTGTAGTTTAAGATTGAATAACCGTTGTCATCGACTTTATGAACCAATTTTACTTCATCACTACACTCTTTTTCGCCTTGTTTTTTAACAATATATTTGCGCAAGAATTTACCATTAGCGGCACTATAAAAGATGCGCAAAGTGGAGAAGATTTAATTGGAGCAAATGTGTTAGTAGTTGACTTACCCGGCACTGGAACCATTAGCAACGAATATGGGTTTTACAGCTTAACTTTAGCCGAAGGAACCTATACTATTCGGGTTCAATATTTGGGCTACGATGCATTAGATCAGCAAGTTATCTTAACTGAAAACAAAAAATTAGATATTGAACTGGGCGAAGCAGCAACCAAACTCAACGAAATTGTAATATCGGGCGAAAAAGAGAACGTAAACGTAACGCGTACCGAAATGAGCGTTTTTAAAGTCAATCCCAAACAAATAGAATCGATACCGGTTTTGTTTGGAGAGCGCGATATTGTGAAAACCTTACAATTGACACCAGGTATTAATTCTGCGGGTGAAGGTAACGCCGGCTTTTATGTGCGGGGTGGCGGCATTGATCAAAATTTAATTTTATTAGATGAAGCACCCGTTTACAATGCTTCCCATTTGTTGGGTTTCTTTTCGGTTTTTAATTCAGATGCCATTAAAGATGTAACTCTATACAAAGGTGGGATGTCTGCCAAATACGGTGGAAGAGCCTCTTCCGTAATGGATATTATTATGAAGGATGGCAATAAGAAAAAGTTTAGTGCTTCTGGCGGTATTGGATTAATTGCTTCTCGGTTAACTGTTGAAGGTCCATTGATAAAAGATAAAAGTTCGTTTATTCTATCGGGCAGAAGAACTTATGCCGATGTGTTTCTCGCCTTTAGTAATGATGAACAGATAAAAGACTCACGTTTATATTTTTATGATTTAAACACTAAAATTAATTTTAAATTAAGTGAAAAAGACCGCCTTTTTATTTCAGGATATTTTGGCAGAGATAAATTTGGCTTTGGCGACGATTTTGGTTTTGACTGGGGTAATGCTACTGGTACTATAAGATGGAATCACGTATTTGGTGAAAAAGTATTTTCCAATACATCGTTAATTTATAGCGACTACGATTATGCTTTTGGTATTGGTGGGGATGGCTTAAATTTTAATCTATCGGCTTCCATTCAAGACTGGAATTTCAAAGAAGATCTTACCTGGTTTATCAGCAACGAGCAAACTTTAAAATTTGGTGCGCAAATAATTTACCACACTTTTGAACCCGGTAAATTTGAAGTAGGGGGAGATACTAATTTCAATTCTTTTATTTTGCCCGAACAGTATGGTTTAGAAAGTGGTGTTTATGTTCAAAGTGAACAAAAGTTAGGGGGCAGAGCATCTTTTAATTTTGGCTTGCGTTTATCTTCCTTTCAGTTTTTGGGTAATGGCAATGCTGTTAATACTTTTGATATTGATGGAGGGATTACAGAGACCCAAACTTATGAAAAAAATGAAATCGTACAAAGTTACGTGGGTTACGAGCCCAGAGCTTCTTTTAATTTTCAGTTAAACGAATTTAGTTCTTTAAAGGCGTCTTACAATAGAAATTTTCAATACATTCACCTCTTATCCAACACTACAACTTCTTCTCCAACTGATTTATGGATACCCAGCACCAACAATGTAAAACCTCAAATAGCCAATCAATTTTCGATGGGGTATTTTAGAAACTTCAACAATAATCAATATGAATTTTCGGTAGAAGGCTACTACAAAACTTTGCAAAACCAGATAGATTATAAAACCGGTGCCAATTTATTTTTAAATGAATTAATTGAAGCTGATTTGCTGTACGGCGAAGGGTTAGCTTATGGCTTGGAGTTTTTTCTACAGAAAAAAACCGGGAAATTTACCGGTTGGTTAGGCTACACACTTTCACGGTCAGTAAGAAAATTTAAACAGATTAATGAAGGAGAAATTTATCCTGCCCGACAAGATCGTATTCACGATGTTTCGATAGTAGGATTATATGATTTGAGCAACAAAATTAAGCTGAGTGCTTCTTTTGTATTCTATACCGGCGATGCTGCTACCTTTCCCGCAGGAGCATACACCATTGGAGGATCAAAAGATTTTGCTGAAGCCAGTGCTGTAAATGGTAGTTTAAGTGCACCAGCTTATACGCAACGCAATGGTTATTATTTCCCTTCGTATCACCGGGCAGATGTTGGTTTAAGTTGGTTGCTTAAACAAAAGAAAAATTACGAATCGAGCCTTAATTTTTCTATTTACAATTTATATGCCCGCGAAAATGCTTTTACCATTTCTTTTCAACCTACAGAAGACGATCCCGAAGTAAACGAAGCAATAAAATTGGCTCTATTTAAAACTATTCCATCCATCAGTTGGGATTTTAAGTTTTGATAAATTATAAAATTCTAATTATTAAATATGAAATATATCAGTTCGCTTATACTTTTGATGTTGGTTTTAACTGCTTGTGAAGAAGTGATTACTATTGATTTAAATGAAGAAAATCCTTTTGTAGTGATTGAAGCAGATTTGCAAGAAGGCATCCATCACTTTGATGTGTATATAAAGCAAACTAAAAGCTATTTTCAAGTGGGTACCGAGCCACTGGTTAATAATGCTAGTGTTGAAATTACCAATGCTTCAGGAGAAACTCAACAAGCTGCTACAGTTGAACCGGGTATTTACCGTTTTGAAAATTATGAGGCAATTACTGGTGAAACCTATGAACTAAATGTTAAAGTAGATGAACAGCAATTTATCGCAAAAACTACGGTTCCTTCTAAGCCAATATTAGATTCTTTAAACATAGAATTTGAAGAAGCCAGTCCTTTTCAGGAAGAAGGCTATAGCGTTTATCTAAATTTTCTAGATCCCGCTGATGAAGTCAATTATTACCGGATTTTATATGCTTTAAATGATACCTTTCAAAATACTCCGGAAGATTTAATTTTAGTAGATGATCAATTATTGAATGGGAATCCCGTCAATATTCCCATTTTTGTAAATACCTTTCAGTTAGATGATGCGGTGGATGTTGATTTACGAAATATAGATCAAGCCACTTATAATTTTTACGCTACCTTAAGTGAAATTATTATTAATATGGGCGGTGGTAATAGTGCGGCACCCGGCAACCCTATTACCAATATATCAGGCGGAGCAATTGGCTATTTTGGTTCGTTTTCTAATGCGAAGGCACGTATAGTGGTTGAGTAATTTTTTTAGTATTTTAGATGCATAACTAAACACTAACTACCCAAATCCACTGCTCGTTGCAGTGCCGCTTTTAGTCCACTTTTAATGGCATGGTCTAAATTGCAATCTTGAAAAGTATCTAAGGCAGCTTCTGTAGTGCCTCCTTTTGATTTTACGCGGGCAATCCATTCATCGCAACTTAAGGTATTTTTATTTAATAAATGGATTGAACCATTAAAGGTTTGCCAAACCAACAAATCGGCTTGCGAATGGGAGAAACCCATGTCTTTAGCAGCCTTAATCATCGCATCCATAAAATAATAAACGTAAGCTGGTCCGCTACCCGAAATAGCGGTGGAAGCATCAATCATACTTTCATCATTAAAATAAATGGCTTTACCGGTGGTGCTTAGTAAGTTTTGCACTTCAATTAATTCATCTTTTGTTACCTCTTCATTGGCAGTAAAGGCAGTCATACCCATACCAATTTGAGCGGGTAAATTGGGCATAGCTCTTATAATTTTCTTTATCCCTAAACCTGCTTCTATGGCATCAATTTTTACGCCTGCCATAATAGATAAGACCATATGATCTTCGCGCACAAATGGTTTCATACTGGGGTAAAGGTCAAGCGCATCTTGCGGTTTTACCGCCAGTACAATTAAATCAGTTTGTTGTATAAATTCGCCTGGAATGGTTTCAATGTTAATGATATTGTTTCTTCGCAATTCTTCATGTTTGTCGGCATTTTTTTCTAAGGTCACTAAATCATAAGGTCTGATAATGTGTGAACCTAAAAAACTTTGAGCATAAGTTTTACCCATATTTCCACCACCAATAATTACTATTTTCATATAAATTGCAAATTTGCTCAAAGGTAAAATTAGTTATGGCTTCTGCAAAATTGAGTAGCTTGAATTAAAAGTCGGCTGGACAATTTATTTTTTTCTCATTCCTTAACAATCGGAATTATCACTTTTTGCTTTGTATTAAAAAACTGTATGTAATAAATACCGTTCACTAAATGTTCAATTGAAGTTTTTGAAGATGAATGCACAGACCCACTCAACACAACCTGCCCTTGTTGATTGTACAGTCGAAAAGTGATGGGTTGTAAATTTTGTGCTCCATTAAATTGAATAAACGAAGTAGCAGGGTTTGGATAAATTGAAATCAACTCATTTAACTTTACATCACTTATATCAATCATCAATTCACCAGCACAAGAACAATCTGGTTGAATTTTATCATCAATAGTGTCCTCATCGCCATCATTACAAGGTAAACCAATTTGCACAGCAGGCTCAATACAAAGACTATCGATTGCGTTAAAGTTCCCTGAATTGGGTAACTGCATATTTTGGCTCAGGTTAAGACTATCTAAAGTTAAGTTGCATAAAAAGGTAGGGAAACATCCACTCAAATTATTTTGGTGAAGCAACAACCATTGCAAATTTTTAAGGCTGTCTAAATTAGCAGGTATACTACCTTCAAAATCGTTTTGATACAGAGACAAGTACATGAGTTTAGTCAGGTTTCCCAAAGCCGCTGGCAAATTTCCGCTAAATTGATTTTCTTCTGCAAACAACCATTCCAATTGATCTAAGCTATCAATGGCTGTTGGAATGGTGCCACTAAATTGATTATTATCTAAAAAAAGAATACTTAAGTTTTTAAGTTTAACTAAACTTTCTGGCAAAACACCACTAAAATTATTGTTTGATAGAGAAAGACTACTTAACTGACTTAACTCTCCAATTGCTTGTGGCAGCTTGCCACTCAACTTATTGTCGTTTAACGACAGTGTGTTCAGCTCACTTAACGTATTGATAGCTACAGGCAACTCTCCACTTAAGTTGTTGTTGAATAAATCAACAATATTTACCCGGTTGTTTGTATTGAGTGAAACGCCATGCAAAAAAGACAAATCACAATCAGGTAAGGGCATTTCATGTTCACTGACCATATCCCAAAAAGAGCGATTAGTCCAATTGGCTCCATTGGTACTTTCGTATAGTGCTTTTAAGGCGTTAAAATCATCAATGTGGCATTGAGCATTCAACTTAACAGTATTGGCTAAGCAAAGCCAACACAAGCAACCTGCAAACAGATACCATTTTAAAGATAAAGTCATCATAAAATTAAAGGCTTACTTTACTTGCCTCTTAATTTGTCTTTATATCGTTTCAATTGACGCCGGATATTATCTATTGATTCATCCGCTGCTGATTCAAACATTTTATCAGAGGTACTTGCAAAAAGTTGATTACCGGGTATATTCACCCGCACCTCTACTGTTTTATCTTTTATATGTTGTGCTTTTGAATCTATTTTCAAATACACATCCGCATTTTGAATGTTGTCGAAATACTTATTCAACTTCTCCATTTTCTTGTTAATGAAATCTAATAATTTTTGATCGGCAGTAAATTGTACCGAATGAATTTGTACATTATCCATAAGTTTTACGATTTAGGATGGGCTTTTTGATATATGTCTTGTAATTTTTTAATTGAATTGTGGGTATAGACTTGGGTTGATGCTAAACTTGCATGGCCAAGAAGCATTTTGATGGCATTCAAATCAGCTCCATTATTCATCATATGTGTAGCAAAAGTATGTCTCAAAACATGTGGACTTTTCTTTTTTAAAGTTGTTATTAAAGATAAGTATTTTTTTACAGTATTGTATACAAATTTAGGGTATAATTTTTCTCCTTTGTTAGTACACAGTAAATAAGGATGGTTTAAATTGGAAAAGGTTGCCGTTAACGTATTGAGGTAAGATTTTATAAATGGTAAACTGTTAGGATGTAAGGGTACTAAACGTTGTTTATTCCCTTTTCCGGTTATGTGAAGATTACCGGTTTCCATATTAACATCTGTAATTTTTAAGATCATCAATTCGGCTCTTCTCATACCGGTTAAATATAAAAGCTCAATTATTAACTGATCACGTTTTCCTTCAAAATCTTTAGAAAAACCTACTTGTTGAAAAAGCAGGTCCATTTGTTGCGCATTGATAAATTCAGGTAATTTGGTAGAAAATTTTGGTGCACTAAGTTTGGTAGTAATATTTTGTACAATATAATTTTGCTGTTGTAGATATTTAAAATAACGTTTTACTGCTGATAGTTTTCGTGCAATAGATTTAGCTTGTACATTGGTAACAGCCAAGTGGGCTAACCAACTTCGTAAATGATTTAATTGAACGGATTGTATACCGGAAACAGCATTGACATCTACCTCATATTGTTGATTAAAAAAAAATTGGAACTGTTCCAAATCTTTTCGGTATGCTATAATAGTATTATGAGCATACCTCTTTTGGTATTGTAAATATTGTGTAAACTTTGCAATAAGCATATAAACCTAACTAAGATAGTTAAGTTTTATAAAAAATGTAAGAAAATGAAGGTTAAATTAAGCGTATTTATTTGCCATTTTTAAACGGTAGGCAGCTTTCAACTTAATGGTTCTTCTTCTAACGGTAGGCTTAATGTAGGCTTTTCGTGCTCTTATTTGTTTTAAAGTTCCAGACTTTTCAAACTTTTTTTTGTACTTTTTTAAAGCCTTATCAATAGAATCGCTTTCTCTGCAGTCGATTATTAACATAAATATTTGTTCTTTTTTTAAATTGTTGGGCAAAGTTATAGAATTCATGGAATAATGGTGGGTTTTTTACGTCTTTTTTCTTTTTAGTTATGCTACAAAAATAAATCTACATTTCTGTTTTTGCCATTTTTCGATATATTTCGTTTAAAAGCCTCGTCTTAGCCCCACTATCACTACGTTTCATAAAAAGTAGATTTATTTTCTCCACAGTACTTAACTTATTTTCTCATCATTCCTAATCAAATTTTTTTGATCCATCTTTTTAAAGAATCTTCGCTTAAAGGCTTTTGTAAATAGCCGTCAATTAAAGCATTTGTATTAATTTTCTTAATGTCATTAGGGTTTTCTGAAGTGGTAAGAATTACAATTTTTGATTTTAATTTGGGCAACTTTGCATACTCTTTCAAAAAATCCCAACAATCCATTTCGGGCATCACCAAATCTAAAAAAATAACATCAGGTGGATTAAAGTTCGGTTTTGCTATATTTTTTTTTAAATGCTTTAAGGCATTTATTGCTTTGTTAAAAAAAAAATATGATTCACACAAGTTGGATGCATCTACGATATACTTGTTATAAAAGTTATCAGCCTCTCTGTCATCAATAAAAAAGAGTTGTTTAAATTTTTTCATATAAGACATTTATGATTAATTTAACTTATGAATAATTTTTATTACTTAGATACTCAAATTTTCTGGTAAAGTAAAATAAAATTTTGCTCCTTTGCCTTTGGCGCTTTCTACCCAAATTTTCCCTTGATGTCTTTCCACAACTTTTTTACATAAAGCTAATCCAATACCGGTTCCTTCAAATTCGCTATAAACATGCAAGCGTTTAAATATACCAAATATTTTTTGTTGAGATTTTTTAGGAATACCAATACCATTGTCTTCAATAGAAAAAAGGTAACCAATTGGTGTTTTTTTACAATTAATGTTAATTAAGGGTCGGGTGCCTTTTTTTTGAAACTTCATTGCATTAGTAATCAAATTTAAAAATAATCCTTTATACAATCCTTCATCTACCCAATTAAAAGGGGGCAAGTTATTAATGGTTATGGTTGCTTTGGTTTGTTTAATAACACTATCTAAATCATTTATCACTACATTTAGCAAGTTATTCAAATTTACTTTTTTAATATTAAGGCTATTGTTATTGGCTAATGAAAAATTCAATAAATCGTTAATGGTGTCTTGCAGTCTGTTAGAACCATCAATAATATACCGTAGAAATTGTTGCTCGTATTCATCTAATTTACCTTCTGCTTTTTGCTTAAGCAAGTTAGAAAAATTGATAATTGTTTGAGTGGGTGATTTTAAATCGTGAGAGGCTATAAATGCAAAATTTTCTAATTCAAGATTACTTTCGATGTATTTTTCTAACTCAACAACTTTATCTGCCAATTCAATTTGCTTATCTTTTAATTCGTTTTCTAAGTGCTTCAATTCAGAAATATCTGAAATGCTGGTAATATTATATTTGAAATTGTTTTGCCTATTGTAAATACCACTAACAAAAATAATCGCATAAAACGTGTCTCCATTTTTTTTAACAAATTCTTTAGTTGCAGAGAATTTTTTTGACTTACCGTCAACCATAGCTTTAAAATGGATATAAGATTGATCATCTGCACCCTGTACCGTCAAATCTTGATGTTTTAATTGAAGCATTTCGGTTTTGGAATACCCAAACATAGCACACAACGCTTCATTTACTTGCAAAATTTCACCTGATTTGTTGCCCATTGCAATTCCGGTTACATTATTTTCAAATAAAGAACGATATTTTGTTTCACTTTCTAACAAAGCATTCTGGGCTTTTTTAGTTTCAGTAATATCGGTAACTGCTGTTAACGAAAGCGCATCTGATAATTTAATAGTTGAAGTGCTGATATCAAGCAAGCTACCATTGGCTTTTTCAAAGCTAAAATCAAATTTTGCAATTTTTTCGTGCTTTAAATGCCCACCTATTTTTCTAATCCAATTAATTTTTTTTTGATTTTTTCCTTTTAGATAAGGTATAAACAAACTATTTGCTTCTTTTAAAAATTGTGACTTAGTTTTAACACCTGCAATTTGTAAAAGCTGCTCATTAAAAGTTACAATTTCATTCTTTTTTACGTCATAGACATAAAGTCCATCATTAACCCCTTCAAAAACAGCTTTGTATAACTCTTCACTTTGTTTCAGTGCTTTTCTTTTATTTTCCAACTCGGTAATGTCAGCTATAGTAACCACTGCACTGCTAAATTTATTTTCATAATAAATTGGCTTTAAATAAATGTGTACAAATATCTTATCGCCATTCTTTTTAATAAGTGTTCGTTTAAATTGTAACTCTTTAACCTTAGTAGTTCTAATTTTATGTTCATTTAACTTAGCTTCTTTTATTTCATCTTCATCAATTAAAGCATAGTAATCAAATGATACTGAGTCTTTATGAGAATATCCGGTAATTTTCTCATACGCTTCATTACATTCAATTAATTTTAAGTTTTCATCTAAAGTAAGTATGCCTACTAAATTATTTTCAAATAGTTTTTGATATTTGTTTAAACTGATTGACAATTCATTTTTCGCATTGTCTAATGCAGTAATATCTTTTGCCTCAGCTAATATCCAATCAACCTTATTGCTCTTGTTAAATACCGGTTTTAAAGAATAAACAACCAATCCGATCTTGTATGCTTCTTTGTTTTCTTTATTATCTAATTTATAGATTCGAATAGAAATTTGATTAGAAATCACTTTGCCAGCAGCACATGCTTTAATATCTTTTTTTAATTTAGCAATAGATTCGGGATGTTCCATAATACCTGAAAACTCCCAAAGCGGTTTGCCAAGGTATCGCTTTACTATATTGTATCGAGGATTACTAGTATGTATACGGCTATGCTCCAAAACATTCCCTTTAGCATCTAAACGCACTATAAAATTTTCCGAATTGTAAAAAATCGCTTTAAATTTTTGTTCATTTTCCAGTAGTTGATTTTGGGTTTCAATAAATTCCGTAATATCGCGAGCTTCGCCTAAAATCCATTCAACTGTTTTATTATCTGCTCCAAAAATGGGTTTTAAACTATAAGCTAACTGTAGAGGAACATAATTAGTTCCTTTAGAGAAAATAGTGCCAGTAACATAGTTGCCTTTTGCTGCCTTTTTTATATGTAATTTAAGTTGCGTTTGAGCTTCAGTATTGTCAACAACATCGGGTAGTTCCCACAAATATTTGCCAATATAATTTTTTATTTGATCATAATCATTGTTCTCTTTTTGTATTTTGTTATGAGCAATTACTCTTCCATTGGGTGCTAACCTTACCACCAAATTCTCTGCATTAAAAAATAATGCTTTAAATTTTTTTTCGCTGGCTTCAATTTGTTTTTTTGAATTGGTTTGTTCAGTTATATCTCTGGCTTCACCTAAAACTTTAAATACCTTATGGTATTCATTATAAACCGGACTGAAGGTAAACTCCATACAAACATCTTCTGTGGCATTAATAGAATACTGGGCTGTACTCTTATAGACTTCGCCTTTAAGCACCTTTTCTAAGCTATCCTTAAATATTTGTTTAATAGTTTTTTTGAAACCATTTGAGAGCGGTATTTCCCATATTTTTAGTCCGGCAATAAGTTTTGTTTGCTTTCTTGTAGGAATTTGCTCTAATATCGGCTTATTGAGTTCTTCAATAGTGCCATCTAATTGATATAAACCAATAAAATTGCTGGAGTTGTTAAAAATGGCTCTAAATTTTTGTTCATTTTTAAGTACTTGTTTTTGAACATTGGTAAATTCAGTAATGTCATTCGATTCTCCTAAAATCCAATCCACTTTTTTATGGGCACCAAAAACAGGCTTTAAGCTATAGCTTAGTATTCTTTTTTCGTTTTTAGCGTTTGTGACTGAGAATGTACTTGAAACTAACTCGCCCTTAACTGCTTTATTAAAATCGTGTTTAATTTTACGGAAAGATGTTTTAGTGTTGCCGTCTGCTAAAAAATCCCATAAGTATTTACCTATATATTTTTTGGTTGTCGCATAATTTTTTCTACCTCTATGAATTTTATTATGAGCAATTACTTTACCCTCCAGAGATAACCTAACAACTCTATTATTCGCGTTGTAAAATAAATCTTTAAATCTTTTTTCGCTGGCTTCAATTTCTTTATGAACTTCTAACTTTTCCGTAATATCTTTTCCTTCTCCTAAAACTTTAATTACTTTTTTGCTATCATCAAAAATGGGGCTTAAAGTATATTCAACAATTCTAATTTCATTTTTTACTACTGGTTGATATTGCATGATGCCCTTGCTAATTTCACCCTTTAGTGCTTTTTCAAAACTTGCTTTAAATGTTTTTTGGCTTTCTTTATGATTTTTAATAAGTGGTCTATTCCACACTTTTACTTTCTTAGTAGTGCCAGAAAGCTCAATTTCACCATTTTGTTTTAACAGTAGTTCATTTAACTCATCAACGTATCCATCAGTATCATATAAACCAATAAAATTACTGGAATTATTAAAAATAGCTCTGAATTTTTGCTCTTTGTAAGATAGTTCTTTATTCTTATTGGTAATTTCGGTAATGTCTTTACCTTCCCCTAATATCCAAACTACTTTATCCTTATCATCAAAAATAGGATTAATAGTATATTGCATAGTACCCGAAAAGTTAGCCGAAACCGTATAGTCAACTATTCCTTCAACCTTTAGCCCTTTTGCTGCCTGACGAATAGCTTTTTTAAAGACTTGTTGCGTATCTTCATGATTTAAAAACCAAGGGAAATTCCACAGCGGAATACCAATTGTATTGATCTCTTTTTGGCTAAGGTTATCCGTTACCGTTTGGTTAAGTTCTAATATAATGCCTGTGGTATTGAATATACCAATAAAGTTAATGGAATTGTTAAAAATAGCTCTGAATTTTTGTTCTTTTAACTTCAGATTCTTTTGGGCATTGGCTAATTCGGTTATGTCGGTTACTTCACCCAATAGCCAAATCACTTTACCGTCTTCATCAAAAATGGGGGTAATTGAATATTGCATATTACTTTTTACCCCGCTAGCTTTATTATAGCAGCCATAACCTTTTACCAATTTGCCTTTGGCAGCATTTTTAATACCGGTTTTAAGCTTTTGCGGCGTATTTTTTCCTTCAGCAAACCAGGGAAAATCCCAAAAAGGTATGCCAACAGTTGGTGATTCTTGTTCTATTAAGTGTTCATTCAAAACTTGATTATGATCTAAAATAACACCTTTGGTGCTAAAAATGCCTATAAAACTATTCGAGTTATTATAAATAGCTCTAAATTTCTGTTCATTAAATTTTAATTTTTTCAAGGCGTTTACCTGTTCGGTTACATCATAGCCTTCTGATAAAATGGTAAATATATCACCTTGTTCATTTCTTAATGGTTTAAAAGTATATTCTAAAATACCAGAAAAGTTAGGAGACACCGTATAAACTACTTGACTTTTAGTGCTTTGCCCTTTTTTGGCTAGTTCAAAATCGAGCTTAACTTGTTGTTGAGATTTTTTATGCTTTTTAAAACGGGGCAAATTCCAAACAGAAATTTTATTGGCAACAACATTTTTTTCTAACAAATTGTTATAAACTTTTGTATTATGTTCTATTAAATGACCATCTAAATTAAACCGGGCAATATAAATAGAAGTATTATCAAAGGTATCTTTAAATTTTTGTAAGCTTACATTGAGTTGCTGGTTAACTTGTTCAATCGACTGATTTTTTTCTATAATAGCCTTTTCAGCCAACTTAGTTTTGGTAATATTGGCAATGGAAAGTACGGCTAAATTCGTAAATGGCATAGGTAATTTAATAACGGAAATTCGGGTGTACACCAATTCGTTAGATTGATATTTTTTAAATACAAACTCTTTACGGATGCTTATATTTTCGGTAACCGCTGCTAAGTATTGTTTAAAAATTGGAAAACTCTCTTTTCCATTGGGTTGTTTTTTGGGTAAAAAATCTAAGAGATTTGCATTTTTAAATTCCTGAGCCGTGCATTTTGTCATTTTTAAAACACGTTCGTTAAATTTAATGGCTTTGATATTATCTATATTATAAATTACAATGCCATCTAAAGAGTTGGTAAATATACTTTTGAACAGTGCTTCTGATTTCTGCACCGCTTGTAATGCTTTTACTTCTTTATCTTTATTAGATACTTGCGTAAACACTTTATCTTGATGAGGAGCATTAAGTCTAACCATTTTTACTTTTACATAAAATGATCCGTTTTTTTTGTGTACATATTGTAGATCTCCGGCAAAGTGCCCATTTTTATGTAGCGACTGAACTATTTTCTCCATCGTTTCGGTTTGGCTTTTCTCATTGTCTTGAGATGGAGACAAAAGTTGTATCGGATTAGCAAGTAATACCTCTTTTTTCGTCATTCCAAGCAGCTTACACGCGGCAGGATTCACATTAATAGTTTTCGGATGAGGTAATAGTTGACCAATCCCAAAACCATCCATCCCATTTTCAAATAAAGTTCTGAACATGCTTTCAGAGGTTTTTAAAGCCTGTAAGTGCTTTTCTGATTCCAATTCGGCTTTGCGTTCTTTATCAATATCCTTAATAACAGCATAAACTAAATGTTGGTTGGGTGACGGTAGTTGATTGAGTAATACTCTCACTAAAAAAGGTTTTCTGTTTTTAGAGCTTAGATATACTTCTGCTTCGTAAGGCAAGTTTTTTTCAAATTGAGCAGCTATGTTTTTATAAAGCTGTTCTTTGCTAATGGTATTATTGGCTTCGTCAAAAAAATCAGGAAGCGAACGATTGAACGATTTAGTTTTGGTCTCAAAATATGCACGTTTGGAGATACGCAACATCTTTAGCATTTGCTGATTGATGTCAACCAGCATCATATCCTCTTTATGTAAGATAATATGCCCATCTAACGATTGATTAAAGAAGGCTTTGTGCATGGATTCGGATGCAGTTAAAGCTTTTAAGTGAGTTTTTGTGGCTTCTTCCGCTTTGCGTTCTTTATCAATATCTTTAATAACGGCATAAGCCAAATGATGATTTGGAGCAGAAAGTTTATGAATTAATACTTTTACTAAAAAAGATGGTCTCTTGCTAGATTTTATATAAAATTCTGTTTCAAAAGTGTTGTTTTTTTCTAAACCGACTTGAAGGTCTTGAAACATTTTTTCCAGTTTAGTAGGATTAATTTCAGCATCAAACAAATCGAAAGGGTTTGCAAAATATTCGGTTTTAGAAATACGCAACATTTGAAGCATACGCTTATTCACTTCAACCGGCATCATATCTTCTAAATTTATAATAACATGTCCATCTAAGGATTGATTAAAGAAGGCTTTATGTCTCGATTCGGAAATAGTTAAGGCTTTTAAGTTCATCTTGGTAGCTTCTTCCGCTTTGCGCTCTTTATCAATATCTTTAACAACGGCATAAACCAAATGCTCATTAGGTGCAGGTAGCTGATTAATTAATACCTTTACTAAAAAAGATTTTCTGTTTTTAGATTTTATGTACACCTCTATTTCATAAGGGATGTTTTTTTGAAGGCAAGCCCGAAAATCATTAAAAGTTTGAGCTAGATCGAAAGTATTATTCTCCGCATCAAAAAAATCGCCAGGGTCGGTTTTAAAATATTCCGTTTTAGAAATACGCATAATCTGAAGCATCTGCTCATTTACTTCAACCAGCATCATATCCTCTTTATGTAAGATAATATGCCCATCTAATGATTGGTAGAAAAATGCCTTATGCATGGCTTCGGATGCTTTTAATTGTGTTAAACGCCTTGCACTTTCAGCTTCTACTTTTTTACGGGCATCAATATCCCTAATAAAAACAGCTATTAAATGATGATGTGGTTTAGGCATTTTAGAAATATTAACTTTAACATGAAAGGCTGCCTTGGTTTTATGCAGATGTATAAAATTGCCGGCACATAGCTTTTTAGTTTTTAATTCAGCTAACATTTTAAAGTATTGTTGCTGAGTTGAGCTTCCATCTTCTAAAAATTCGGTTAACAAACCTAAAGGAGCTTTTTTAATAATTTCATCTTTCGTAAAACCCGACATTTTTACTAAACGTTGGTTTACTTGTACAACCTTCAATTCTTCTAAATTAAAAACAACGATGCCATCAACCGAATTTTCAAATAAATATTTATATCTGCCTTCTGCCTCTTGCAGTTGCACTTGGTTTTGTTTAAGTGCATCAATAGCCTTAATTTCGGTATCAATATTTTGCAAAACCACTGCAGCGTAGTTTTTTTGAGGGGCAGGAAATTTGTATTTGCTTAAGCGAGCAAAAAAAGTGCCTTTGGTTTTATGCTGATATTCAGCAATTATTGAGACATACCCTTTTTGATTAAGCCCGTCATGTAATTTTTCAAGTAATTCTGTAGATTTTGTTCCGTCTGACTGCAATTTGGGAAGTAAATTGATGGGTTTGGATTGGAGATAGGCTGTTTTAGTAATGCCTAACATCTGAGGCATTTTTTTATTGGAGGCGATAAAGTTACCCTTATCTAAATCAATAATTGCCATTCCGTCAACTGCCGATTCAAATAAGGTTTTGAATTTTTGTTCTGATTCTATTTTGGCTTGATTATTTTTAACCTCATTACTTATATCAATGAAAGAAACTGATAAAACATTGTTTTTAAAATGGCTGAACTTAGCCGGTTTAATAATCATTAAATAATATTGATCTTCTTTAGCCGCTAATTTTACTTCAATTCTTTTACCCGTTTTTATTGCTTTTTTCAAATAAACGTTCCAATCGTCACTAATAAAAATGTGATTAAAGTCTGTAATTTTTCTGCCGATGTCTCCTTTTTCTACATCAAATAGTTTACTTAGTAAAGGTGTATATTTAATAATTTGAAATTCTATATTTAAAAAAACCGTAGCAACATTGGTGTTTTTAAGCATTTCAGTCATAAAAAAATTTAGTTCATACTGTTTACTTAAATTGATGTCATATTCTGTTTTTAAGTGATCTAAATTCTTCTGAATATTCTTATACTCTATTTTTAATTGTTCATTTTCCTTTTTTAAAAAATCTAAGTCAACCTGTGTATTGCTTAATCTGTTTTCCGAAAATTTTACTTGCTGAGTTTTATCTGTTTTATCGAGTTGAGTAAAATTTTCTAATCGTTCAACTTCAACCTCCTTACTTTTTGAAATGCTTATGGAGAACAATACTTCTTTTAAAGATCTTGTAGGCAGCTTTTGAATTGTTAAATTGATTGAATAGTTTTTGTTGTTGACATAAAGATTTTCAGCAACTTTAACATCCTTAAAATTTTTAATGGAACTGACGGCTGTCTGAAAAATAGTGCTAAATGCTATTTTACTTCGAGTTTCTAATTGTGTTAAATTGGTAAAAGTTTTGGGTAGTGTAAGGTATTGTGCCGTATTTAAACTATGATATTCAATGTTCAATTTTTTATCTACAACTAATATGGCAGGTATAATCGTTTTACTAAGCAATTTTTCCAAAAATAGTTTTCGACTAATCATAAAGCTAATAAAAATGGTTATAAAAGGGTATGTTACTCATTAAATGTACGTTAAAATTGTGTAATTGTTTAACACGCAAAAACAATTAAATTTATTATTTTCAAAATTCAACAATTAATTCTAATAGAAATTAAAAGTAGTATATTTAGCATCTCGGAAAAATTGGAACAATTCATGAGTAATTATGTAGTATCGGCAAGAAAGTACAGGCCCAGAAAATTTTCGGAGGTAGTGGGGCAAGAGCACGTAACCAATACCCTTAAAAATGCCCTAAAAAGTAATCAATTAGCACAGGCTTTATTGTTTTGTGGACCACATGGGGTTGGTAAAACCACTTGCGCCCGTATTTTAGCCCAAGTTATTAATTGTGATGAGCCAACACCCGACTTTGATGCCTGCACATCAAACCAAGCCGAAACCTTAAACGAAAACATCAGTTCTTTTTCTATTTTTGAGTTAGATGCTGCTTCCAATAATTCGGTTGATGATATTAGAAGTTTGATTGAGCAAGTACGTTTTGTACCACCCGAAGGCAAAAAGAAAGTATACATAATTGATGAGGTACATATGCTCTCTTCTGCGGCTTTTAATGCTTTTTTAAAAACTTTAGAAGAGCCGCCGCCTTACGCTATTTTTATTTTGGCTACTACCGAAAAACATAAAATATTACCAACCATTTTATCCCGCTGTCAAATTTATGATTTTAGCAGAATTGGTGTAGAGGCTATTGTAACACACTTACAAGAAATAGCCGCTAAAGAAAATATTAAAGCCGACGAAAATGCCTTACACTTAATAGGGCAAAAAGCAGATGGTGCTTTAAGAGATGCTCTTTCGATGTTTGACCGTTTGCTAAGTTTTGGTGAAGGTACTATAACTTATGAAGCTACTTTAAACAACCTCAATATTTTAGATTATGATTATTATTTTAAGATAGTAGATCACTTTTTAATGCAAGATATAGCCACGGTACTAAATCAATATCAAGCGATACAACAAAAAGGCTTTGAGGGTGATTTGTTTATAAATGGTTTAGCTGAACATTTTAGAAACTTACTGGTTGCAAGAGATGAAAAGACTGTAGCTTTATTGGAAGTAAGCAACGATTTAAAAGAACGATACCTCAATCAAGCGCAATTGATAGATGCTGGGTTTTTAGTAAATGCCTTGAGCGTTTGCAATACTACCGATGTGCATTATAAAGCGGCAAAAAACAAACGACTGCATGTTGAAATGGCTTTAATCAAATTAAATTATCTAAATAATTTAATCGATTTTAACACAGCGGCAGTTGATCTTGAATCAAAAAAAAAACAGAATAGTGGAATAAGTGCCAATGATCAAAATCCAAATTCCAATCTTCAAACTACAAATGCCAATCTTCAAGTTTCAAATTCCAATGATCAAAATCCAAATTCCAATATAGTTGAAACATCAAATCAAGCAGTAAATGAAAGTTCCAATTCTAATGATCAAACCAGAATGCAAACAACTAATGATGTAGATAATCAAATTTCGAATTCCAATAATCAATTAGTAACTGAAAATCTAAGTGAAGAGGCTGAAGTGGAGCAAGCTCAGTCTACTGATGGGCAGTTAAATGTTATTGAAAAAAATTCAGACAATATTGCTCAATCAATTGAACAACCAACAGCTGAGGTGCCAAGCCCAAGCTATAAAATTCCAGATACTCAATCTAATGCGATCATTTTACCTAATCTGGCAGATTTAGAAAAAAAAGTAGTAGAGGAAGAGCAACAAAAAGCAAAACTTCTGGCGAAAAAAGAACAGGCAAAAACAAATACACCTGTAGTTGAGTTAGCACCCGAAAAAGTACAACAATATTTAGCCAATTACGCTATTTTGTTGAAAGAACAATCTAAAAATGTATTGGGCAGTTTAATTGCTTCGGTTCAGTTTTCTATTAAAAATCAGTTGGTGCAAATGCTGGTTGACTCAAAAGTAAAAGCCCAACAACTCAATGGCATAAAAGAAGATTTGCTGAAATATCTTCGAAAACATTTACAAGAAGAAAGTGTGGAATTGAAAATTGGCTTTGTTGAAAGAACAGCAGAATCTAAACCAACGATTGCCTACTCCCCTAAAGAAAGATTGCAGGAAATGATGCAAGATAATCCGGCAGTTAAAGATTTAATTGAGAAATTAGATTTGAATTTTGAATATTAAAATG
>CALHDG010000183.1 GCA_938023075.1 uncultured Chitinophagales bacterium | reverse complement strand
GGAAGAACTGTTGAACTGGCTATTTTTCGTATAATCATTCGATAACCAATCGAAGGTTGCCGGTTTTATTTGAACGCCATATTCATAGCTTTGCAAATCGGTGCCTAAAGTAATTTCTACTTGATTGGTTTCTTGTATTTTACCGTACACCAACTCTTGACCAGTATAATATAACCATTCGCCATACATAGCTGCCAAACGGCTCAAAAAATGAAAGTTAGTTTCTTTGTACCTTACCATATAAGGTATTTTTTCTGAGTAGTTTCCCGATGCAGAAGGGTTTAATAAATTAGCTGGATAATTACCCACTACTTCATTAAAAATGTCATCCCCTTTTTTTTCTTCAAAGGATTTGCAGCCTAAACCATCTTCTAATAAATAAGTTGGACTGAAGCCGCTTAATACAATTAAGTTATCGGTGGTATAACTTCTATCGATGTGCACCGAAGTAACGATGCCTTTAAATTTTAAGCCATCGCCCGATAAACTTTTTTTAGCATTAACGTCTACTTCAAGCGTTTGCCCTAAAAAGTTAACTGAGTTATCTACGTTAACAGCTTTTTCACTTTCTATAGTTTCGGAAGCTACAGCAACTCTAAAACTGTGGTGCTGGTTGATGCTTTGGTCTAAGCTTAAGCTGTGTACTTTCAATTGAGTGCCATTACAGAGTACTTTTATATTTACGGTCGCCATATTATTAGTTGATTATTAAGCCAAATATTCAATTTAGGTTTTTTGTTTAGTACTGCCTCTTTTATTATTAACATCAAATTTTGAAAAAGTAAACACCAAACTTTTGATTTTCCATCTTTAAATCAATATGCTTTTGTCGTTTTTTAGTTTTAACAAATTGATAAAAAAAAGAACTAAAGACAAAAGCCCCACACTATTGTCTTTAGTTACATAATTGGTTGATTAACACATGGTCTAAATAGTTTCCCAAGTATTCTCACGGGTTTCACCAGCTACAGAAATGGTTCTGGCAGAAAGCGTTAAGTGTTCTTTCGCGCCATCTTTAATAGTTACCCCTTTAGAGGCTTCTCCATCAAAAGCGGTAAAATCTTCGGTGTAGCCTACGCAATAGGCATCTTCAAATTTTAAGGTTTTTAGGGATTGTCCCTGGCTGTCGATGAATTCGATTTCACCAGATTTTTTCACATCACTTGCTACCATCCAACCATAACGCATTTCGCTTTTGGCTGACATTAAGGATACGTTAATAATTCCACCACGTACTTCGCCGGCTGGTTGACCAATATTATCAATGTTTTGATCGAAAGAATATGACAAGGCGGTTACTTCACTTTCTTGTCCGTCGCATTTAAATAGGGCTTTAATTACTGCTGCCATTTTTGTTAATTTTAAATTTTAAAAGTTGTTTAAATAATTATTACATGGTGTTATTCCGGTTTCAGATGAAATGTTAACAGTTGAGAACATTTTTTTTAGAAGATAAATTTGTCCCTTAGATCATCTAATTAACCTGACCGACCGCACTACGATGGTGATTCCGTCGGGTCCACCGTCGTCTCCAGTAATGGAACCATCAATTTCCCAAATTTTAATTGATCCAGCACTGCCCATTCCACCTACAAAACGCCTTAAAGCACTTAAGCTTCTAAAGGCACTTACAGAAGAACCTGCTACTGGAGTAAAATCGTCAAATCGATATGCTTTTGCCATTGTGTTGATTAATTTTATGATTAAAAAATAAGGTGATTTGAAAAACTAAAGACAAAAACTTAGTGTCCTTGTCTTTAGTTATAAAAGGTTGATTAAGCCGGTCGCTTAAATAGTCTCCCAAGTATTCTCATGGGTTTCACCAGCTACCGAAATGGTTCTGGCAGAAAGCGTTAAGTGTTCTTTCGCGCCATCTTTAATGGTAACGCCTTTCGAGGCTTCTCCATCAAAAGCGGTAAAATCTTCGGTGTAGCCTACGCAATAGGCATCTTCAAATTTTAAGGTTTTTAGGGATTGCCCTTGACTGTCGATGAATTCGATTTCACCCGATTTTTTTACATCACTCGCTACCATCCAACCATAACGTTTTTCGCTTTTGGCGGACATTAAGGATACGTTAATAATACCACCACGCACTTCGCCGGCTGGTTGACCAATGTTATCAATGTTTTGATCGAAAGAATACGACAAGTTGGTTACTTCACTTTCTTGTCCGTCGCATTTAAATAGAGCTTTAATTACTGCTGCCATTGTTCGTTTAATTTTAAATTTTAAAAAATTGTTTAATAAATACACCCTTATATTCCGCTTGGTTGGGAAATGTTATCAGTTTTTGAAATAATTTTTAAAAAAAAAGATTTTGTACAAGCCCTAAAATCTAAAGTAGACTTCTTCAATTATCCTGACATACACTTTTAATAATAATTAATTTATAAATTTTTGATAGTAGCATAAATTTATTACATTTGATTAACGAAACTATATTTGTTAATCAGGGCTTATGATATAATACCAATTTGATTATAAAAAGTGACACTAAAATTTTGAATTTATTTTGGTGAGATTGAGGCAAAAAACGCAGGCATAGCCAGCGGCTACGCCGAGTATTTTTAACGAAAATATCGCCAACAATAAAACGAAATTTGTGTTACATTTTATGGTCAATTTGATATAAGCATTTTTAGTAGGTGTTCATTTCCATAATTCATCGTATTGAAAGCCATATTTATTGTTTGCTTTACGATATTGAAAAAAAATTAACCAATTTATAATAGCATTAAAACCATATATAAATGAACAAAGTACTTTCAATAATTATCCTACTCTTTATTACCATTACTGAGGTTCAAACAAAAACTAATAACACACTTACCGATGAAGGCTTGCATTATACCGCTGCTGCTTCTGGCAAAACTACCGGGCATATTGGTGATTTAACAATTACCAATCAGTCGAATTCAACGCAAACGGTTGAATTAGGTTCATTTTTAATTCCACCTGAAAATGGCAAGCAAGGTTTTGTGGTTTTTAAAGAAAGTCAAGAGAAAACACGGGTAAAAGCAGGCGAAAGCTACACACACAAACTATATGGTTATTGTGTAAATGTAAATTTGTCGCCGCCAGATGAAGGAGAAGCCTTTCCTGATTATACAAACTGGTTTCCAGCTAAAAATATCGATAGCACTTTTGTATATAACTGGCACAGAGATGACAACCCCATACAGTTAAACTTTACAACGCAATTAAAGGAAACAGCTTCCATTTTAATAGATGCCCTTAACAATTTAGATGCTCAATACAAAACCTGGAAAAAGCCCTTGCAAATTCCGGACCTTTACCCTGAAGATTTAGCCACTAAAGAAGCTGTAATACAACAAACCATCTGGCAATTTGCAAGTGCCATACAAGGAAAAATCTATTCATTTCAACAGTTTGAGCAAAGTATTTTGGCGCAACCAAGAGTTAAAGATTGGATGAATAGACGTGGACCTCAAAGTTCTATGGTAAATGGTGAATCTATCAGAAACAAAACCTATTTTAATTATCAATGTCAACAATTGTGGCATATTGTAAGCGAACTCAACAGATATGTAAATCCAGGTAGTAAGCAAATAATTACTCAACGTAAAATGGATATTGGAGACCTGGAAACGAAGCAAATTCAATTTCAAGATGTTTGGGCTAACGTAAACTTAACCGGTTTAGATTTTAAAATAAATGATAATTCAATTCCACCTAAAACTTCAACTATTGAAGATATTAACCAAAAAAAGACCTGGCTCTATACTGGAAGTGGTATAACAGTGGCAAGTATTATTATTGCAATTTTATTGAATAATAAAGAAGGATGTACCGACCCAACCGCTTGTAATTTTGATGAGAAAGCTAAAAAAGATGATATGAGTTGTGAGTATGAGAAGGATTGTAACGGGATTTGTGGCGGAAATGCTATGGTGGACTGTGAAGGTGTTTGTGACGGTAATAGTATCTCTGGTTCTTTATGTGATAATGCCAGAGGAAAATTCAATGAATATTGTGATTGTATGAAGTTTGATTGTAACTCAAATGAAGGCCAAATTAAATTTTGTAGTGAGAATAACAAGATAAAATTGATTGAGGTAGATGGAAAACTATTCGAAATGAAATTTGACACATTAGTACAGCAAAAATTTGCTTGTAGTAATACAAATTCCGCATTTTTTGAAGGGCAAACAATCAAATTTGATTATTACGAATTAGATGAGATGCCTGATTGCAACGAAGAAAGTGACAAGAAAATAATGGTAACTTGTTTGGAGTTGATAGAAACACAAGACTGTAATTTTAAAACCACCGTTAAAGGTAAAATTATCAAGCCCTTCTCATGCGATGATTTTAACACTGATGTAAGCATTTTAATTAATTCGTCCCCTTCGTTCTTTATTATTCCTATCGAATTTGATTGTTCTACTGAAATTTACGAAAAATTGAGCACTTATGAAGATAGAAAAGAAGTTCTAGTAGATTTTGAGATATTTAATTTTGAAACTCCTTGTTCAAATAATAGTCCTGAATATCCTTATGTAATTGTGACTTGTTTGGAGCCAGACACGGGTATGTTGAAGCAAAAACCTAATTTGTACAATAGCAAAGGTTTTGTGCCAACTATAGAAAACCGATTAATAACTATACCTATCCAAAACTCCGAATACCCAGAAACCACAGTTATCACGAACATTTTGGGTATCCAATACAACCAACCGCTGAACCCAACGCTTTTTATTGAAAACCAAGGTGCGGCAGGCTATGTGCCTGCTTCAGACCAATATTTTCTAAATAACAAAATTACTTTAAATGCGAAAAACCCACATTTCCCCATTCATTATGGTGTGGGGTTTAATAGCCTTCAGCTAAGCGAAATACCCAATTTAGTGAATTGGCAAAACGAGTTGATTTGGAATGTGGGGCTGAAAGTGCCCTTGTTTAAAATATTCCGGTTAGAAGCCGAGGTATTTAAGTCTTTTGATATAGAAGATGCACCGAATTATTCAATCCGGTTGATTTATACTAAAGGGAAGGGTGATGATGAACCTTAGAAAGCGGCGGCATTCGGAGATTCGTATTAATCAAAAACTAAAAAATCATCAATTGATTGGTAGTTGTTATCGACTACTAAACTGTACTGACCGATTCTTTTATTTTCTTGCGATAATAGCGTGATGCCAGCTTCAATTACCAGATGGTCTCCATAATTATTGATCTGCTTAACTTTCACATAATCATTTTTAAGTATCATTTTATTTAGAGGAACTTCAATTTCAGCTTGCAAAAACTTATTTTCTTTGTCCTTCATACATTTTTGAAATGCTTTTTTTGCTTTGGTGTACAAATGTTCAATGTCAATGTCTATTTTCATTTTTTTATTTATTTTTCAAATTTCCAAGTCTTTTCGACTTGTGGGTAAATTCGGTCAAGTCATTTTTTGACTTGAAGCAACAACAATTTCATGCTGGCAATCCTATGGAAAACAAAAGTCACCAAACCAGCCCCAATGGCAATCGTTATGCTATGCTGCTGCGTAGCACCTTATGTTTTTGATCTTTATTAAACCTGACTTTCTAAATAAAGTGAGGGCAATTTTTTATAGAAGAACAAACCTAAGCTTATCGCTTATGATTGTTGCTTGTTAGTTTCAAGTCAAAAAGACTTGTTTTTATTAGGCAACAAGTCAAAAAGACTTGCGGCAGATGGGTAGTTGAAAATATCGCTGAGTCTGGCAAGTTCTATTGGTATTTTATTTTTTTCTTAGATAGTAAGGATGAGGAATTGGAAATTTAACACCTCTTTCAATAAGCATTTCTTCTACAATAGCTCGCCACTTTTCAGTTTCTTCATTAAGTTGCCCTTTTCTTTTTTGAACTTGGTAGGCTACACTGGCTCCTACTTTGTCTTTCCTTTCGAAATCTGCTCCCTTTCCAATCAAAAATGCGACTTGTTCAAATAAATTGAGTGTAGCACAAAAGTGTACTAAAGATAAGTCAGTTTGTTTATCAATCGCATCAATATCTGCTCCTTTTTCTAATAATGTATTCATTCTATCGAACCTTCTGGCATAAACAGTTTTAAAAAGAGCGGGCGTACCTTCGATTTCTCCATCTGGATCTCCACCATAATTAAGTATCAAGTTGAATGTTTCGTCATTTATACCACTTGCACACATAGCCACTAAATGAGTTACTGAATCTTCATCATCTAAAGTAATATTTGGATCTGCACCAAAATTTAGTAACTTTTCTACCGTTTTTGGATAACGGTGAGCCGCAGCCCAAAATAATAACGTAACTCCCTTCTTTCCTCTTTTATTAAGATTCAAATTGGGGTAATCAGCCATTAATTTTTCAATCATATCTGGCGAGTTTTGCCTTATTGCCTTGGCTATTTCCAATTGAGGTCTTTCGAAAAATTCTTCCGGTTTATGTTTCAATATCGGATTATCATTCATTAATTGACATTTATTTAAGGTTAAAAAACTAAGTACCATAATCAAAATTTGTGTAATTCTCTTTTTCACGGGCATCCAAAATAATCTTTTAATTTATTTAAATCTTCTAAAGCTTTCGCATCAAGAAAATCTATGACATCTTGAATGCCATGAAAACCTGCCCCATCCATCTCTATTCTGTTTCCATAGGCTTCCGGTAAAACGTCTGTAGTTTCCGATATACCATAGCCTGCACCACCCCCTAAAATGCCTCCCGGCACTCCTCCCAATATATATCCTCCAATACCACCTAAAGCTGTAAGGATTTTTCCCCTATTATCTTGCGCTAAATTTAACACATCATTAGAACTATAATATGCATCCACATTTTGCTCATTTAGTGCTCTTTGAATATCAGAGACACCATTTATTCCTTGAGTGGTATTGGAATGTAAGCCTGACGAGTTGAATGTGGTTCCAGGTGCACCAGTTGTAGCACTAGTAACTGAAGCTAAACCTCCTCCTAAGGAATGTCCTGTAGTTCTAAATCCTCCGGGACCAGCGTAATTATCCATTTTCTCGCCGATAATTAATGCTCTATCATATTGTTCGGTTGCCATCCCCATTCCTTGTTGAAAGTTTGTATTCCAATCCTCGCCACTTATAATTTCTGTTCCTCTATAGGCCACAATATATTCGGGCTCTCCTTCCGTAGTTGATCTGAAAATACTGGCACCAAATCCACTGTTTTGATCATTTAAAAACTTTTCATCAAGCCCGATATCACTCAAATCAGCTCTTTCAAAACCTAAAGGGGTTTCTGTATTATTAGTATCATATGCAGCATTTGACAATCTGGCCATATCAGCTGCATCTACTGTTTTTTGATAATTTTGCAAAGTGTTTATGACATTGTATCGCTCATTTTCAGGAATAGAATCTATATTTTGGTAAATAGATTGCTCTAATTCTTTTAACAACCTTGCTTGCTCTTGTTTTTCTTCTTCAGTTTGCGGAGGAATCATTAAAGCATTTAAATTAGGACACGGAGCATCACCTACATTTGAACTATTAGTAGAACCATCTGATAAATAGGTCAAACTACTTGATGGCTGTATATCACCAATAAATACCGTAGGACAACCTATGGTAATTGCACCACCGTGAGCGGTCATATCTCCCATACGAGCAGCCGGCTTTCCTTTAATCAACACGTTTAATGAACCGCTAATGATGGAGTCTGGAGGACCAATACAGGTGCACAAGTTAGTTGCTGTTGCTGCGGGTAATCCTCCAATAATAACAGTGCTTGCACCAGGAGGTAAAATTGGTCCTCCAACGTGAGGCACAAGCCAACTTACCATTGGACAAGTATGTATATCTCCCACTCTTGCTGCTTGCTTTGACATAGTTCTAAATTAATTTATTTTTACTGGTAATCCTTTAATGGTTGTTAATCCTAAAGCTTGGAGTTTTAAAGTTGCAATTCCTGTTACTTCTGTTTGTAATCCACTTATTTTTGCACTGGTTTTTCCTTCTACTTCAGCTTTAGTGCCACTTACTTTTACGCTCGTTTTGCCTTTTATCTCAGTCTTTGTGCCTTCTACTTTCATATCCGAGGCAGCCACAGCTTTGATATTGTTTCCGGCTTTGGATGAAATATTATTTGCAGCGGTTTTAGTAAAATTATTACCTGTGTCAACCGTAATATCATTTCCGGCTTCGACCATAATATTATTACCTGCTTTTAAGGTTAGGTCATTATTTGCATCAATAATAATGTCTGTTGAAGAAAGAGTAATCATATTCGGTGCAGAAATCGTAATCTCCCCATTCCCTGCCATTGTAACCGTATTACCGCTTGGGTCAATAATGTTTACACTACCATCAGCATCATTCAATTCCACCCGGCTTCCACTGCGGGTTCTTAAGGCTTTGGTATCATTACCCGCACTCCCCCAAGTGGGTTTCGCTTTGCCGTGAAACAAACTACCCATCACATAAGGTCTGTCGGGGTTGCCTTGGTCAAAATCAACATAAACTTCATCTTCTATTTCGGGTATAAAATACATGCCTCTGCCACCTGCGGCACTGCTGGTTAATACACGTACCCACGGGGTCATTTCATTGCCGCTTTGCCATTTAAATTGTACACGAATCCTGCCTAAGCCTTCGGGGTCGTTGTTGTCCCTGGTTACGGCTACTTGCGATTCGGCTTCCGGCATTTTTACATTTGGGTTAACTGGTGGTGCTGCAACGGTTATGGGTATGGCTTCAAAGGTGTTGGTATAATTACCGGTTGCATCTATTTGGTGGTTGACTTGTATTAGCCGAAAACGGTTAACAAAAACGGTTTTATTTTGTCCATTAACTATGGTGTTGGCATTCACTTTTATACTGCCCCCCACCACCAGCGAAGGATTGGTTGAGCTACCATTAAAACAAGTGCTGTTACTTAAAGTCGCCGCTTTTTGAATATCGGCATATTGATTTAAAACGGTTTCTTCAATTACATTAGCCCGAACCGGAAAACGATGTCCTCCGCTAAATATACGATTTGAAAGTTGCAGCGCTTTTTTGGTATAGCCATTTACGTTGTCCGGGTTTAGCGCCATGGTTTTCTTTACAAATTGATGATTGTGCTGATAGTTATAAAAAGCATAATCGGGTAAAGTGGGTTTCATTGTCACGCCATATTCAAACGAAGTTAAATCTTTGCCAAACTTAATATCCAGGGTATCATCATGGGGGTGTTTTCCAAAACGGGTTTCCAAGCCATTGTAATAAAACCACTCGCCATTAAGGGCTGCTAAACGGTTTAAAAACTGGTAGTTAGTTTCTTTGTAGCGCACCACAAAAGGCATTTTTGTAGTATTGTTGGCATCGGCTACCGGGTAGAGTTGGTTGATTGGATAATTACTCATCACTTTATTAAAGATGGATTGCCCGGTCATCCCTTCGAAAGATTGACAGCCTTCACCATCTTCTAATAAATAAGTGGGGCTGTAGCCGCTTAATACAATCAGGCTGTCGTTGGTGTACGAACGATCAATATTTACAGAAGTTACAATGCCTTTAAAAGTAGAGCCATCGCCCTCTACTTTCATTTTGGCTTGCATGTTTACTTCAATCATTTCGCCTAAAAACTTGACGGAGTTGTCAATGTTAATGGCATTTTTTCCTTCCACGGTTTCGGAGGAGACGGCTATTTCGAAAGTGTGGTGCCAATTGTGGGGTTGTTCAATTTTCAAGCGGTGTGCTTTCAGGTGCTGTCCAGCACAAATAATTTTTGTAGAGACTGTTGCCATAATTTTGTTTTTAACTGGTTATAAAATAATAGTGGCAGGTTTTGGGAAAGGCAGGGTGATGCATAGCAAGGGTGTTATCAGATTTTATAAAACCTAATTCAATTTTAAATTCAATCAATTTCAATTAGTCCACTGCTTTAGTTGCTTTAGGAAAACTAAAAGTGATGCATTATTAAATTAAACGGGATATGATAGTTAGATGCAGCTTCGAAATTACTGCAGAACGTATTCCAAAATAAACTGCATAATAATCGAAGTCTGGTTATATAGTTTGGAGAAGTAGAATTGGTTGGTCCAATTTTTAGTGCGTGGTAGAAGTTATACCAAATTGACCATAAAATGTAACACAAATTTCGTTTTATTATTGGTGATATTTTCGTTAAAAATACTCGCCGTAGCCGCTGGCTATGCCTGCGTTTTTTGCCTCAATCTCACCAAAATAAATTCAAAATTTTAGTGTCACTTTTTATAATCAAATTGGTATTAGATTCAAGAACCGAAGTTTTCGACTGTCATTTTATTTACCGGTTCTTGCATCTACCTCTTTATTAAATTAAATCGTTTCCCAAGTATTTTCGTGGGTTTCGCCGGCTACCGAAATAGTTCGACAGCTTAAAGTTAAGTGTTCTTTGGCACCATCTTTAATGGTTACCCCTTTAGAGGCTTCTCCATCAAAAGCGGTAAAATCTTCGGTGTAGCCTACGCAATAGGCATCTTCAAATTTTAAGGTTTTTAATGATTGTCCCTGACTGTCGATGAATTCGATTTCGCCTGATTTTTTAACATCGCTCGCAACCATCCAACCATAGCGTTTTTCGCTTTTGGCTGACATTAAAGATACGTTGATAATTCCACCACGTACTTCACCAGCTGGTTGACCAATGTTATCAATGTTTTGATCGAAAGAATACGACAAGTTGGTTACTTCACTTTCTTGTCCATCACATCTAAATAAGGCTTTAATTACTGCTGCCATAATTTTGGTTTTTAAATTTTAAAAGTTATTTACATATTAATTACACCTTTATATTCCAGTTAGTTAGCAAATGTTAACAGTTGGAGAATTATTTTTTTTCAAAATATAAATATCCATAGATAGAATTACACCGGTTATCCAGAAGCATCAGGACTTGAGACCACAAAATGTAGGGGTGTACGGAAAATGGAATACTTGTTTTTAAAATGCTAAAAAGCCTTAATTTTCTTCCCTAGCCGTTCGACATTTCTGCACTTTTTGCCCTGAGCTCACCAAATTTATTTCATAATTATTGTGTTAGCATTTACAGTTAAATTAGTATTAACCGGTTTACCTTTTTATTTTATATGATAATTCTGTCTATTCATCACAAATAAAGTTACCGGTATTTGGTGGAACGCATTCGGTGCCTGCTTCGCAAGTACAGCCTTCATTGTTTGCTATTTGTAAACTGCCATTACCCAAAGCACTATTGAAAGTTAAAGTGCCAAAGCCATCACCATTTGCCGAATGGTAAAGTGTTATTGTATAAACACCTACAGAACTTTCAACAATAGATAGAGTTCCATCTGTTGGCAGGGCAACATTTTGTTCATTAACAGCCGCCGGCATTCCATTTGAAGTGAGTGTCCATGTATCGTTGGCTGGTCCGCTTATGGTAATTACCTCTGCTACTAAATCTATTGTTCCATCATCATCTATATCAATATTTTGTTCATTATCACAATAACACAATTCGGAAATACTAATTGTAGGAGGAGCGCCATCTACATAAGCGCAAGTTGAATTATCTGCACAATTTACTGTAGCGTCATAATTTAAAGCTGTAGGGTCATCACAACCAATTTTTTGCGTTTCTACTACTATACAATTGCAGCCATCTGTTGGATCGAGCATTTCAATATCGCCCGCACAGGCATCTGTATTACAAGCTGCGTATTGGCAACTTTCATCTTCGCAATTAGCCGTTGCATTATAATTACATGCTTGTACGTCTGTGCAACCCTCCATGGTTTCAATACTTATACAACTACAAGTTGTTTCATCCCAAATGGTTAAATCGCCTGCGGCACAATCTTTATTACAAGTAGTATCATAAGGTTCGCAACTGTTGTCATTTGCTGTTGCATTTGGATCATAATTAGGTGCACAAGCATCTGTACAACCTGCATCTGCCGGACAATTATAGGTAACCGATATTGAAAAATCTTCCACACATGGATTGGCAGAATAACTGACCAAAATATCTGTCGTACCTGACTCGCCGGCATTTACTGTGATGTTATTTGCACTTATGTTTCCATCAGTACAAGCATCAGAAATGGCTACTCCAGCAGCACAAGCATTAGATAGAGGCGTTACAAAGGTTGAAATATCGGTTGGATAAATCATAATTGTAACCATATCAGACAAGGTAACAAAATCTGGATTTTGTGAACAAGCCACTTCAATAATGTAGGTAATTTCGAAAGGATCGCAACCATCATTAAATGGTAAACTAACTGAAGCTGGGTCGTCAATTGTATTGCCACTATTATCAAACCAACTAAGGCTTGCAAATTCTGACGAGCCTGTAATATTAGCATTAAGACTTATTGTTGATCCGCTACATTGTGCGGTAGGCACAGCTTCAATCGCTACTTCAGTTGGGCAATCATTAGCTTGCGATTCGCAAATGAATTCTGCCAACAAATTGGTTGAAGCGCAACTTTGTGCATCTTCGTAATAGAAGAAATAGAAGCCATCGGGTAAATTGGTAAAGGTTAAAATTTTTGTAGT
>CALHDG010000182.1 GCA_938023075.1 uncultured Chitinophagales bacterium | reverse complement strand
AACTTATCCAACTTACGCGCCACACTGGTATCATACAATTTATCTTCAAACTGCAATACGAAACCGCCAATCAGCGAAGCATCAACTTTGGTTTTTAAATCAATTCTATCTCTGCCGGTTGCTTCTTTTATAATACTTTTTACTTTGTCAATTAAACTATCATTTACTTCCGTTGCCGATGTTAAAGTAGCTGCCGTAATTTTATGATGCTCGTTATATAGCTCAATAAAGGCATCAAATATTTCTGGCAAACCAGCCTCTCTTTTTTTGTTGATTGTAATGGTTAAAAACTTTTCAGTCAACTCGCTTACTTTACCAGAAAACAAACTGGTTAAAATGGCTTGTTTTTTATCCGACTTAATAATGGGGCTTTTCAACATGGCAACTAACTCGTGGCTGCTGCCCAACACTTTTTGAATGCCTGTTACATCACTGTGAATTGCATCCAACATATTTTTTTCTATAGAAATATCTAATAAAGATTTGGCATAACGCCCTGCATACCGTGCCGACATCTAATTTAATTTAATTTGTTCAATTAATTCCGACACGTAAGTTTCTTGGTCGCCTCGCTCTTTCAGCTCTTTGCCCAACACTTTTTCTGCCATGGTTACGGCTATTAAACCCACTTGGTTTTTCACTTCGCTTAAGGCAGCTGTTTTCTGTACCAAAATTTCAGCCGTCGCATCGTCAACAATTTTCTTGGCATCGGCTTTGGCTTTTTCTTTGGCTTCGCTAATAAAACGTTCGCCGGTTTCTTTGGCTTCTCTTAAAATTTTGGCTTTTTCTTCTCTGGCTTCTGTAATTATTCGTTCATTTTCACTTTGCAAAGCTGCCATTTCTTCTTTCGCCCGCTCGGCTGCTGCCAACGATTCGCTGATAGAATCTTCCCGCTCTTTTAAAGCCCCTGCAATTGGCTTAAACGCAAAACGCGACATTAAAAACCAAAACAATAAAAAGATTAAGGTCGTCCAAAATATTAAACCGATTGAAGGCTCAATAATACTCGCCCCACCGCCGGCAAACAATAACATGATATTCATTATCAATATATTTTTCTATTTATAATTAAAAGCGGCTTCTTTTTAAAAGAAACAACTTCTTGTTTTCTATTTTTTATTAGAAGCAGCACATTAATTTTTCAATTGAACTGCAGTCCCGCTTTCCGCTCAAATGTAATTGCCATGCTTCATAAGCTGCGCTGCAAAATTACATAACCGCTGCAATCGGGGCTATTTTTCCAGCTTCGGTGCTTCGTTGGGTACTTTTTTCAAGGGAACAGGTTCCCTTGGATTTCTGCAAATCAACCTTCATCATTCGTTATTCGTTATTCATTTCATCACAGCACATCAACCTTCATCATTCGTTAATCGGTGTTCGTTATTCATTCCATCACAACAAATCAACCTTCACTTTTTCTATCAACCTCGCTCCCAAACTTAGGGAGATACTGGATAAAATTTATTCCGCTTTGCTCCATAAATTTTTCCAGCATGACGGGGTGTTTAATCATATCAATATTCGTTATTCATTTCATCACAACAAATCAACCTTCATCATTCGTTAATCGGTGTTCGTTATTCATTCCATCACAGCAAATCCACCTTCATCATTAGTTAATCGATATTCGTTATTCATTTCATCACAACAAATCAACCTTCATCATTCGTTAATCGGTGTTCGCTATTCATTTCATCACTGCAAATCAACATTCACTTTTTGTATCAACCTCGCTCCCAAAATTCAAGGGGATACTGGATAAAATTTATTCCGCTTCGCTCCACAAATTTTTCCAGCATGACGGGTGTGTTTAATCATATCAATATTCGTTATTCATTCCATCACAACAAATCAACATTCATCATTCGTTAATCGGTGTTCGTTATTCATTCCATCACAGCAAATCAACATTCATCATTCGTTAATCGGTGTTCGTTATTCATTTCATCACTGCAAATCAACATTCATTTTTTCTATCAATCTCGCTCCCTAACTTCAAGGGGATACTGAACAAATTTATTCCGCAAGCTCCATAAATTTTTCAGCATGACGGGGTATTTAATGATTTTTCTGAAGTCTCATTCTCGTTTGCAACGAGGATGTTTGAGAAAGGCGTTTGTAACGCCAAACAAACTATCGCGAATAAGCAACCCTTATCCGCAATAGTTATAATTTTAGTTTCCGCCTGAAAACACAGCTAATAAAGCTACAACAATTCCAAACAGTGCTGCACCTTCAACTAAGGCAGCCATAATAATCATATTCGTACGAATATCCCCTACAGCTTCCGGTTGACGGGCAATACCTTCCATCGCTCCACGTCCAATTAATCCGATACCGATGCCGGCACCTATTGCAGCTAATCCTGCGCCCATTGCGGCTAATCCTACACCCATTTTGTTTTTGGTTTTAAGAATTAAAAAATATATATCAATGGTGGGGTTCTTCTACTGCCTGACCTATGTACAATGCACTCAGCATCGCAAATATGTAGGCTTGTAAAAAAGCCACCAATAATTCAATAGCATTCATAAACAGTACAAACGGCACTGCCATTGCTGCCCCTGCAGCCCCTCCGCCAAAACTCTCGCCCGCATAGCCTTCTGCCGAACTGCTGAATAAAAATATCAACCCAACAAGGCTTAATATAATAATATGTCCGGCAGTAATGTTGGCAAACAAACGAATCATTAACGAACCCGGCTTAATAATAAAAGCACCCAACAATTCAATGGGCGTTAATATTAATTTAACAAAACCCGGTACGCCCGGCATATTAAACAAATGCGACCAATAATGTTTGTTGCCACTAACATTGGTAATAATGGCGGTTAATAAAGCCAACACTAAGGTTACCGATATATTACCCGTTACATTTGCACTGCCCGGAAAAAACGGAATTAAACCAAACAGGTTTAAGCCCAATATAAAAAAGAAGATTGCCATAATGTATGGAAAATACTTCATATAATGTTTCTCACCAATATTCTCTTTGGCAATATCGTCTCTTATAAATATAATGAGTGGTTCAAAAAACGATTGTATACCTTTTGGTGCTACACCTTTGTTCTTTTTGTATCTGCCGGCAATTCGTGTGAATATGAAAAACAGTAAGGTGCAAACGAACAGCATCATAAACACGTTTTTGGTGATGGAGAAATCCCAATATTTTTTTCCATCAAGGCGGGTTACTTTACCGTGGTCGTAATGAAAACCTTTATAGTCCACGTGGCCGTGGTCGAACTTGCTTGACATAAACATGCTCAAACCTTTTTGCTCATCCTCACAATCTCCACAATAAAAAATACAAGGTAAAGGAATGGCTTTGTTGCCCCATAAATGAAAATCGTGACTATCGAGAATATGATTGAAAATCATTTCGGATATATTGAATTTCTTTTTCCCTTCGGTATGTGTGGGTTTATCATCGCCAGCCAAGGATATAATGCTGAAAAACATCACTATAAGTAGCAAAGAAAAACGTAGCTTCTGAATTATTTTACAACTGATATTCATTTATTTGTAATGCGGCTTTCAAATTCGCTGCAAAGGTAGGGTTTCTTTTGGGTTTTAGGAAAGAAAATTCCTGGTTTTGAGTGTTTTATTTTTTTGAGAAATTCATTTAATTTTCTCTGTATTTTATTTTCAACGACTCAACAAATTCTTTTTCTTTTTGAATGATTAATTTTCTTCTTAGTTTTAAAATTTCTGACGAGGAGGCGTCATTGCTATACTTGTTTTTCATTTCATCTGTAACGAAATAATTCGAACAATCAGAATCTGAGTTTAGCCAAACAGACAAGTCTTTTAATATATGATAATTGTTAGGCTTGTCTTTGGTAATAACTAATATCGTATTCTCGCTGATATTATCCATATTTTTGAAAAGTTTGAAACTATCAATTCTTTTAGCAGTTTTTTTGTCTATATTTGTATTTTTTATTTGATAGTTTAACATAAATAAAGCCAAAGCTTTTGAACGAACACTCCCCATTGTAATTTTGTCTGGAAACTCTAAGGCATCGAAAGGTTCATCTCTGTCATAAAATACAGGCGATTGATTTTCATCTTTAATAAAAGCTTGAAATTGATCATAGGCCAAGCGTTGCTTGCTTAAATTGTACCGCGTATAATAGTTGGAATAAGTAGTTATCCAAAACCAATTTTGAAGTTCTTTTAATTGTTTTTTAGTTGGATTTTCTAATTTGTAAAAAAAATCGGTAATGAAAACAAATTGATTATTGTATGGTATTAGTTTACTATTTAAAACATTTAATTTTTTATATAAAAATTTGGCGGTTTGTTTAATGGCTTTAAAGGTTTTATGTGTGTTATTAACAAAATCATCTCTTTCAGCTAATTTTTCAAGCGTACTTTGATCATTTTTTTTGAGTGTGTCAAAATAAATCTCACCAAAAGAGTTGGTGATTGCTTGAAGTATAATTTTACGTTTATTCTTTCTATCATTTTTATCTATAAAAAAATTATACTTCTTTAATTGTTTGAATAATTGATCAATTTCTGTTCCGAGCCTAAAGCCGCTATCTTTATCATAAGACAAAGCAGAAACTTTCCAATCATCCGAAACGGGTTGTCCACGAGAATTAAGCCGCGAAAAAATTTCTACTGCCATTTTTAAATTACCTCCAATTAAGTCAATTGAAGGAATATCGTAAGTAGTTATTTTAGCTCCAAATTTTTTATATTTGTCAAGATATTTGTTCGCTGTTTCTTCTGGTATTTCTTGCGTAATTAAATCCATTTGAAAACTATAAAATTCCGCGCCATCTATAAATTTATATAATGGCACTTCAAAAATTTTCAAATTCTTATTTCTACTATTCAGTTCAAATTTATCTTCTTCCAAATTATAAATTATGTTGAAGTTTTTCTGCCACTGCATCTCATCTCTTTCTAAGTTTGTTGAAGAAGGGTTAACCAAACAACCAAACAAAGTTGACAATCGTTGATAGCCATCTAAAATATAAAAGAAATCTGCTCTTCTTTCAGGTAATTTATAGGCACCGATAGTTTGTAATTCTAAAACAGACAAATCATTTACTAAAGTACTATCAGGCCGCCAGAATAGTATTGAACCTATTGGATAACCTCGTTTTATACTGTCAAGAAGCTCTAATTTTTGATTGTTTTTCCAAACAAAATCACGCTGAAACGGAGGAACTTGAACATTCCCTTTTTCAAAATCCTCTAAATAATGAAACAACCTTCTTACCCTGGTGTTGATTTCTATATTTTCATTCATAACAGGTTATTTATTTTTTGAAGAATTGCCGTAAGTTCGTTTTCGTCTGTGGACTTCGCTCTTGCTTTTAAGTTTGCTTGAGAAATTTTATCGGATATAAAAAGTTTAGGGTAAGTTGCTTTAAAATTTACTTTCTTTCTTTCCTCTTTAAAAAATACGATATGCTCATTTCTAAAAGTCTCTTTATCTCTATCAGAAACTCCATCATATAAATTTCTAATATTAACATCAAGACTATTAAAGTTTTTGTTTCGAGGAAATCCTTTTTCAATATCAAAGAAATCTTTTTGTGTTGAGTTGAGTCTTAAATAAGCTTCTACAAATTTTTTATTATTCTGAATTGTATTGAAAACTTCATCTGGTAGATAATTTTCCATCTCTCTTTTTAGTGTGACGTGAAAATGACTGTCTCTTTTTATTGAATCAAAAAGTTTTTTCTTTTCTTCAGATACAACTTCAGTTGAAGGAAATTTTTTATCACTATAAATTATTACAAAAGACCTGACGTAAACGCTACTATCTTTTGGAAAATCAGCTTTATTTTTATCAAACCTGTTTTTCATTATTTTTAATACTTTAGGAGTATTACTACCTCCTCCATTCGCAAATTCTAACCACCCTTTCGCATAATATTTGTTCAGCTTTTTTCCTAAACTAAAATTATTGAATAATGCATCAATGAAATATTTATCGTATTCAATGTGTTCAAGAATTATTGTGAGTGGCTTTTCTAAAATTGCAATTGCTTCGACAAGAGAATAGGCATCTTGATTTTTAGAAGAGATTACTAATTTTGATACTTTCTTATTAATATTGAAGCTATTCACAAATTGCAAATCAATATCTTCCTGATTGCTTTTCCTTAGCCCCTTGTACCAATTTGATTTTATTATAAATTGATATTCTTCTTCATTTCTTATAAATAATGAGTGTTTTCCTCTCGAGCTAAACCAAATTTTATCCAGTAATTTAGTGTTGGATACATCAAGATTTATAAAAACATCTTTTGTGAAAGTGTAAACCATTTATGAATTTTGAGCATTCCTAATTTCAATAACTTCATTTAGGCTTTCACTAAAAATTCCTTCTGGCCACCAAGTTACTTCTCCATCATTATCAACCTCTATCTTCTTCAAAAAACTTTCTTTAGAAAATTCATCAAAATGCACATAATATATTGCCAAATCATCCTTCCCTAATTTGCCCTCAGCAACCAAGCGTCGCATCCTCAAAACAAAATTCTGAGAGTGCGTTTCAATTAGGTAACTTTTGTTTTTATCTTCTAAAGATTCAACAAAGCGTTGTGCTAAACCACCATGTGCCGCAGGATGCAAGTGGGTTTCCGGTTCTTCAATTATGATCAGTGTTTCTTTTTCTGCTTGCATGTAAGATCTAACAATTAATGGCAATGCTTGATGTATGCCTTGTCCAACATTTAATAAATTTACAGGATTTAGATTATTGCTTGTTAATGTTATATCATAGGTTTGTACACTTCCAACTATTTGCGAAATTTTTAACCCCCAACCTTCAAAATTATCTTTATACCATTGACTTATTTTTTCAAATATAGGATTTTTATTCTCGCTCATTTGAATAAGTATTGGATAGGCATTTTCACCTTCTATGCCTATTCTCTTATATTCATTTGAGTCATTAGGATAATTGATAGAAGGTTGTCTCCTAATTGGACCAATATAATCATAGTTTAATGTTAAGGTTTCAAACTTCTTCCCATCTCGAGTAAATCCTTTAAAAGTATTTGTTTTCACATCAATTTCCTCATCATTTAAGATATACTTAGAAAAAAAGATTTTGTTATTTCTATCTCCAAATGTTGAAACGCTTAATGCTTCAGAATCATTTGAAATGTCAAATTCTAAAACATCTACAATGTTTCTATCATAAACCAAATCTTCATAACTTGACCCTATGGGTATACCATCATTTTCAGCCTTCAAAGGAACGGAAAATTTACCTCTTAGGCTTCCGGCAATCATAGTAGGTAATTTCGCAACAGCACTTTTTCCAGAATTGTTTTTCCCAATTAAAATAGTAATTGGCTTTAATTCTAAAGTTTGTTTGCTTTTGAATATTTTATAATTCCTAAATGAAATGGTTTTTATCATTTTAATTTCTCGATAGTAATTACAAAGTTAATATTTTTGCTTAGATAAATTATTCTTTATGAAACATCAGTAAAAGTTAAAATATGTTGATTAATCAATGCACATAGCAGAAATGTTATAATAAAATAGTTTTATGGATAACTTAATTTGCTATATTTTATTTGTGCTAGTTGAAGCACCCACGACTAACCGCCGCAACCAATCTAAACCCGATTGGAGCGGTATCCTTTTTATGGAAGCTTGCGGAATAAAAAGATTTAGCGGAAAGCGGGACTACCGTTTGGACGAGTTTTAGCGTTTGTTTTCTACAAAAACACAAACAAATTTGCTTTATATAAAAACACTCCAAAAAAAGCCCTGTTTTACTGCTATTTATTACACAGAAACTTTACCTTTGCAGCCGAATTAAAATAGCCTTTCTAAATAAAAATATACATGGCAAACATAGGTTCTGTAAAACAAGTAATTGGCGCAGTTGTTGACGTTAGTTTCGACAGCAGCAAAGGCGCAAAACTTCCTCAAATTTTAAATGCGTTAACCGTTGATCGTGAAGATGGCACTAAGCTAGTGTTGGAATGTCAGCAACACTTAGGCGAAGATAGTGTGCGTACCATTTCGATGGATTCTACCGATGGTTTGGTGCGCGGTACTGCCGTTACTGATACGGGCAGCCCCATTCAAATGCCAACCGGCGAAGAAGTAAAGGGAAGATTGTTTAACGTAGTGGGCGAAGCCATTGACGGTATTGGTAAATTAAATACTACTACAAGTCGCTCCATTCATAATGCGCCACCTAAGTTTAACGATTTAAGTACGGAAAGCGAAGTTTTATTTACCGGTATTAAAGTAATTGACTTGATTGAGCCCTACTCTAAAGGGGGTAAAATTGGTTTGTTTGGTGGTGCCGGTGTGGGCAAAACGGTTTTAATTATGGAACTGGTAAACAACATTGCCAAAGCATATGAAGGTCTGTCGGTTTTTGCCGGTGTAGGCGAGCGAACTCGTGAAGGAAACGATTTGTTGCGCGAGTTTTTAGAGTCGGATGTAATTAAATACGGTGAAGAATTTAAGCATAGCATGGAAGCTGGTGGATGGGATTTGAGCAAGGTTGATAAAACCGCTTTAAAAGAGAGTAAAGCCACTTTGGTGTTTGGTCAGATGAATGAGCCGCCCGGCGCACGGGCAAGGGTTGCTTTAAGTGGTTTGTCCGTTGCGGAATATTTTAGAGATGGCGATGAAGGTTCTGCCGGTGGTAGAGATATTTTATTTTTTATTGATAACATTTTCCGTTTTACCCAAGCAGGTTCTGAGGTGTCGGCTTTATTAGGTCGTATGCCATCGGCAGTGGGTTACCAACCAACCTTAGCTACCGAAATGGGCGTGATGCAAGAACGGATTACCTCTACTAAAAGAGGTTCGATTACTTCGGTGCAAGCTGTTTACGTACCGGCAGATGATTTAACTGATCCGGCGCCGGCTACAACCTTTGCTCACTTAGATGCTACAACAGTATTAGATAGAAAACTAGCTTCTTTAGGTATTTATCCGGCTATTGATCCTTTGGGTTCTACTTCAAGAATTATGTCGCCTGATGTAATTGGTGAAGAACATTATAATACCGCTCAGCGTGTAAAACAAATTTTACAGCGCTATAATGAGCTACAAGATATTATTGCTATTTTGGGTATGGATGAATTGAGTGAAGAAGATAAATTGTCGGTTTACCGGGCGCGTAAAGTGCAACGTTTCTTGTCGCAACCTTTTCATGTTGCCGAGCAATTTACGGGTACACCCGGTGTTTTGGTTCCGATAGAAGAAACGATTAGAGGTTTTAATATGATTATGGATGGTGAAGTGGATGAGTATCCGGAAATGGCGTTTAACTTAGTAGGTACTATTGACGAAGCGATTGAAAAGGGTAAGAAAATTTTAGCGGAGGTTTCGTAAGAATACTGAAGCCAGAGCAGAGATAGGTAATCAGCTTTGAAGACAAAAGAGCCTGACATCTCGCTACTATCTTCTAACATCTAAAATAAATAATATGAACGTAAACGTAATAACTCCAGAAGAAACTGTTTTTGCAGGTGAAGCG
>CALHDG010000181.1 GCA_938023075.1 uncultured Chitinophagales bacterium | reverse complement strand
CTGTTAATCATATAAAATACACAGCTTTAGTAAAAAATTAATTTTTTTGGTAGAATGTCTTAATAATCAAGACATACATATGAAAATTATGTATAATTGACGAAATGCAAAGTTATTTTTGAATCTCCCATAAAAACCTTGCATTTTGCAAGGGTATTTCTACGCTTAAATATTTGATTATCAATTACTTAAAATGATTTGAGGAGACCCGAAATATACACTAGCCCTGATTGCAGCGGTTATGCCATTTTTGAAGCGCAGGCTAGTGCGGTGGCAAATGGCATTTGAGCGGAAAGCAGGACGGGTGCCTCCACGATACACTTTTGCTTTCGCTTCTAATCAATTTATCTGGTAAAACATTTGCATTTTAAAGATGACACCTTTTTTTTGAAAGATGTCACCTTGGACGACCGTTTACCACAACCAAAATAAAACACCAAATATTAACAATGCCAAAGCAATCATTTGGTTTCTGTAATCGGTAAAGAAACTCATTCCTTCGGTACCTTCGCTAATGTAGGTTTTATTAAAAGTTAATACGTTTAATTGTGCTTCGGTTGGTGCTGGGGTTAAGCGACTGATGACCAAGAAAACAATGGCACTTAAAAAAATCATTAAACCAACGTTCATGGTAAAATGCAAATGCCATAAACCCATTAACTCTAAGGCGAAAGCAGCAATGCCTAAACCGGTTCCAATTAACAAAGTATAAAAGGCAGCGTCGCCAGTACCGCGTTTATAAAAAGCACCCATTAAAAAGATGACCACAATAGGCGGAACAACTATAGAAAACATCTGTTGTAAATATGCCCACAAACCGGAGAAGTTTTGAATTTGCGGAGCCCATAAAGCCGCTAGTATCATAAATACAATGGTTGATATTCTACCATAGCGCGTTATGTCGGCTTCTGTTAAGTTGGGGTTGCTTGGTTTAATAAAATCAATAACCAATAAAGTGGAAGATGAGTTTAAGGCAGAATCAACACTGCTCATAATAGCCGATACTAATCCTGCCAACACCAAACCAACTAAACCTACCGGCAGTACTTGGGTAACCAAAAAGGGAAATACAGCATCGGCTTTTTCAATACCGGGATATAAACTAATTGCCATAGCACCAGGAAACACCATAATAAACAAGGGTACAATTTTTAAAAAACCGGCTAGGGTTACGCCCCAACGGGCATCGTTTATTGAGCGGGATGCTAAGATCCGTTGTACAATATATTGGTTGGTACTCCAATACCAAAAGCCTAAAAATGGCACCCCAACAATTAAGCCGGGCCAGGGAACGGTACTATCATCTATTGGGCGCACCACCGAAAAATGATCTTCGGGTACGGAGGCAAGCACTTTTGCCCAAGAAAAATCTAACTGCGAAAACAACATATAGGTTAACACACTACAACCAATAATTAAAATTATTGATTGAATAGCATCGGTATAAATTACGGCTTTTAAGCCGCCGAAAGCGGTGTAGATGCCGGCAACTAAAGCAAGTATAGCAACCGTTTGCCACATAATTAAGTTGGGAAAGAATGCCTGTAATACTAACGAACCGGCGTATAAGGCTGCGGCAGTTTCAATAACGATGGTTGTAAAAATGGTGATGCCCGAAAAAAACAATTGAGACCGCCGGTCAAAACGTTTTTCTAAATATTCTGGAATAGTGGTGATGCGGTTTTTTAAATATAAGGGTATAAAAATTAAAGCTGCGGCAATTAATGGTAAGCCACTCATCCACTCATAAACCGAACCTACTATACCATCTTTATAAGCCGCGCCGGATAAACCAATAATGGTAGAACTGGAAATATTAGAGGCAAATAGCGATAAGCCAATTAAGCCCCATCCAAAAGATCTGCCTCCTAAAAACAATTCTTCACTGGTTTTGGTTTTCCGGGAAATCCATAAACCGATACCCAATACTATGGCGAAGTAACCAATTACTATGGCTATATCAATATTGCTGATATTTACTGCTGTCTCCATTTTTTATAATTTTTGCATTTGAATTAATCCGCTAATGGGTGTTACAAAAGCGTGTATGCCTGAGGTTAAGCTTACTGATGAAACATCTACCTCATCACCGGAACAATCGAAAATAGTGATTTGCCAAGTCGCTTCTTCACCTTGTGCATTGATAATAACTTGTTCACTAGTTTTAGCATTTAAAATATCTATGGAGGTTTGAGTCAAATCAACGGGAAGCACCATATCTTCATATAAACCATAAATAGTTTTGTTGTTTTTTGTAGCCGATAGATATGGATAATTTGCCAAAGGGCTGTTGGCTTTAAATTGTCCATCTATTAAAACATTTGCATTGCTTTTCCAATAGTTGGTATAAAACTCCACCATTTTAAAATGTGCCTCTGATAATAGATTGAGCAAGACGGACATTTGTGGTACACCAAAAATTGCATTCAATACTTGTAACGCAGCTAACTCCACCTTTTCATCCGCATGCCATGTTAACATATCTGAATGAACAGCCGTTTCGCCACACAACATTTTTACATCGGCAATTCTAATACGATTACTCACCGGATCGTTCGGGCAATCAAAGGCTCTAAACATATTACCAAATTTTCGCAGTGCCGGTCCTACATATTGTTGCCTAAATTCAATACCAATATTGGGCTTTATGGTACGCAAAGCAGCCATTACATCTGTTAACAATTGGTCAACGGCTTCATTTACATTCGCAAAATCGCGTCCATCGGCTTTAGTCAATACGGTTTCTGGGTAGGTTTTAAAATCATCAATAAAATCTAACTTAAAGGCATCTAAATTCCATGCTTGCAATGCGTTGGTGTAGGTATCAATTAAATATTCTCTCACTTCTGGATATCGCGGGTCAAAAACGGGTGCCCACCGGTGGTTTTCCGTTAAAAACTTTCCTTGAAATTGTTGATAAGCTTTCGACTTTTTTCCACAAAAAGGCACCGAATACCACAGCCCTAACTTCATGCCCGTTTGGTGTACTTGTTTTACAAAATCTGCCATATCAGGAAAGCGATCAGGCTGCCAATCGCCCGTATAATCGTAGCCCCTGTTGGTATCTAAGGTTTGCCAACCATCATCTAAAATAATTAACTCATAGCCAAGTTGATGCGCCGTTGCACATTCTTTTAGTAAACTCGCCGCATCTAAATTTTGATGATAATTATACCAAGTTGAATACAACGGGGCTTTGGCAAAAGCCGGCACCTTGCAAGGTTTCAAATGCTCAAAACCTTCCCACCATGTACTAACCTTCAGTATAGCTTTCGAAAAATGAACTCCTCTCGTATCAACGCTTATCTCCGCTTCGTAGTTGGTAATTTCCGAATGCCGCTCAGCAAAAAAAGTGATATGGCAATACAAATAATTATCTTCTTCGCGCAGTACCGCATTTAAAGTTATCAAATTTATGGCATCCGAACAAGCAAAAGTCATCACGTTTTCGTCTTTATGTCCAAACACGGTCAACACCGGTGCATCTACCGAAATACGGCTTTGTAAATGATCTAATTCCCAATCATACCGCAATCGTTTATCGTGTACACCACCGCATCGCCAAACCCCTTTTATATTAGTTGCCGGCATTCGCCATCTAATATGTATTGGCGAAGGAATAGTTGCCTCCGCAGCCTGAATTGAAAATTTATACCGGTTCAATCCTTCTTCACTATGCAACAAGGTCAACTTCTTCTCAAAGTTGTCTTCCGTACCAAACACATCCATTTTTGGATAATCGCTAATGTCAATTTTTCTATTCATCCAATTGATCTACCTTTTTTTTTCTTTTGAAGCGAAACGTGTTACCTCGTATAAAGTGTGGTCCCGCTTTCCGCTCAAATGCCATTTGCTTGCGCTTCAAAGCCACTCAAAGTGGCATAACCGCTGCAATCGGGGCTAGTTTTTTAAGTTCGCTCTCTCGTGGGTATTTTTTCTTTAGTTTGGTTGAGCGTTACAAACGCTCTGCTCGCACCTCCTCGTTGCAAACGAGGAGGATTGGAATTGATCGTTTCCTTCATCCCGTCATGCTGAAATTTTATGTAGCATAGCGAAACAAAATATCCAGTATCCCCCCTTCAATCTTCAACCGAAGCCTTTTTGAAAACCCGCACCTGTTTTTCATCTCCAACCAACAGGGTGTTTCCAACTTGCAATAAACTGCTAACCGTTCCTTGCATATCTGTATCAAATGGTTGGTGTACACTAAGTCTAAAATCATCATAAACCCTTAAAGCCATCACTGCTGGTCCATCTAACTTACCGGTATGCGTATCTAAACTATGGTCATTCATACCTAAAAGCAACACTACCGAATCTCCCGTATCATTCATTTCAATTATGGTATTTATGGGCGACCATTGCAATTCTTCAGGTAACATATGCACCTTAAATTCAAAGTTGCCTTTGTTTTCTAAAACCACACTTTCTAACATATTCACCCTTTTCAACGCATACGTAGATTGATCAAAATGGCTAAGCAGTTCGGTAAAAGTAGCTTTACCATAATTGCTATAATTTTTATAAATTGATTTGATAATGGGTAGTTGACTAGCAATGTCATCTCTGGTATGATAAGGATAGGCTTGAAGTTCCCCCTGTTCATCCTCTACATAAAAACCCATTAATGGATCGTATTTGCCATTTTTATCCAAATCGCCCACTAGCAATTGCAATGGATTTTTGCTACTGGCTTTTAAACGGCTGTTCGTGCCAAAGTTGCCCAACACCAAATCTTGATCGCCATCTTTATCTATGTCTGTCGCATAAACACATCTCCATAAACCTTTAATTGGTAAGTCTGTAATTATTGTTTGCCGCTCTAATTTCCCCTTCGTATTCATAAATAATAAAGGTTCCATCCATTCACCTACTACAATTAAATCTTGCCAATTGTTTCCGTCAATATCTGTCCAAACAGCATCGGCAACTAAACCTAATTTTTCAGATCCAAGCAAGTCAATAGTTTTTCCTTTCAGTTCATCTTCTTCATTCATCCAAAAAACGGAAGCAGGTATTTTAGGGAAATTTTGGGGCATCACTTGACTGCCGGTAAACAAATCGATATCTCCATCTTTATCAAAATCGGCAGTCGCTATGCACGAACTGGCATTTAATTTTTTGTTCAAATCTATTGGTTCATTAAAAGGAACAAAGTTGCCAGCATCGTTGATATACAATTCATTTTGGTAAGATGGATTAGTAGATGGCTTTCTGTAACCACCATAAGCAAGGTACAAATCTTCATCACCATCTTGATCAACATCAAAAAATACCGCATCAAAAACGGCTTTATTTTCATCAGCCAAGGTTTGATGTTTTTGTAAACCCTTATCATTTTTATAAATCACCGATGCTGCTCCCTGCGGGCTTCCAACAAAAACAAAAGACTTATTATTTGTTGTTGCATTAGACTTTGAAAGTACAAAACCTTTTGAACTGTATTGCCTTAACAATAAAGATTGAATGCTAAAATCGTGTGGCAGTGATCTTGAATGAGCCATCTCCAAAGTATCTTTTAAAATAAACTTAGAAATGCCTTTATTTTTTTTGATGAAGGTTTGCAGCGGTTTTTCAATTGCACTTGCTTTATGAATAGTTAATCTTTGATTGGCTTTAACATTTTTCAATTGGCTGGTTAAACCATCGTACCAAAAAACGACTATACTATCAACGTTTTCCATTTTACCTAAACCAACATGTAATTGAGGTTCTACCGATGAAAGGTAACCTCTAACCGGAGCTACAATTTTAGATTGCTGTATTCCATTTGCCCAAATGTGTACTTTTGTACCAATGGCATCTTTGTTAAAACCATCGCCCACTAGTTGAACAGATAAATAATTACCGTCATGATTGTTTTGGATAACAAAAGCCGGTTGGTTAATGTTGTTCACTACCAAATCCAAATCACCATCCAAATCTAAATCGGCATAAGCGACTCCGTTAGATAACGAAGGCTTGTCGGCAAAAGTTTCGGCAGTGCTATTTTTAAATTTAAAGGAACCTGTATTTTCAAAATATACGTTATTCAATTTTACCGAACCTTGTTTTGCTAAGTTTTGTAGCATCTCTTTTTTTGCGGCGGCTTCACCGGCAAAAGGATTGCTTTGATTATTGTAGTTTACAAAATCTAAATCGGTAATATTATTGGCATACCCGTTGGTAATATATAGGTCGGTTAGTCCATCATTATTAAAATCGGCAAAAAGAGGTGCCCAACTCCAATCGGTTTGATAAATGTTGCTGTAAGTGCCTATTTCGGTAAAGGCTTGGGTGTTTTTCTCTTCATTTAATTGATTGTGTTTTTGCAAAGTGTTTCTAATATACTGACTATTGAAATTTTCTTTTAATGACAATTGGTATTTATCGTAGTTCATAATGCCCAACATGGTTTTTTGCCGGGCATTGGTGTAGGGTAACATATCTAGCACCATTATTTCTTCATAGCCATCGTTATTCAAATCGCCAGCATCTACCCCCATGCTATTGTAGCTGGTATGTTTTAATAATTGTTTTGATGATTCTGTGAACGACTTACCTTCATTATTTACATACAACAAATCATCACTAATAAAATCGTTGGCAACATATACATCTAAATAGTTGTCATTATTTACGTCGGTTAAAACTACCCCTAATCCAAAACCAGCATAATTAACATTCCAAGTTTTTGAAGCTTCTTTAAATCCAATTTTGCCAGTTTCTATTTCTTGATTTAACAAGAATTGGTCATAGCTTTTTTTAGAAAAATATCGTTTTGGTTTCGGATAATTTTTGTTGGTTGGGTCAACGTAATTTTGCAATTGGTATACATCAAGATCACCATCATGATCGGCATCGAAAAAAACGGCTTGCTGGCTGTACAGATCAGTTGCTAAGCCGTAGGTTTCGGCTTGTTCTTTAAATTTGATATTGTTTTGTGTTGAGTTATTGATATAGAGCAAGTTTTTGCATTTGCCAATAGCACAATTATGCCCACCTACACTTAGGTAAATATCTTTTAAACCATCGTGATTAATATCAACTATGCTAATTCCATTAACCCAAGCCTTAGTTTGAATGGCATTGGATAATTCAAATTGAAAATTACCTTTATTTATATATAAAGCAGAGCTCACTTGGTTGCCCCCAAAAAAAATATCGGGTAAGGAATCGTTATTGAAATCGGCAATACCTACACCGCCACCATTGTATACATAGTGGAAATCTAAAATATTGATATCATTACTTGGTGTAATCACATTATTAAATTGAATATTGGTTTGTTTTTCGCTTAAGTATTGGAAGGAAACAGAATCGTTAAGATCGGTAGAACAAGCATTCAAAAATAGGATGCTTACTATAAAAAGAAGATCGCATAGCCTTTGTTTCATGTGTTAAAATAAGTACGCTGAATTACTATCCAGCGTACTATAAATTGGTAACTATAAAAAAAACCTGTTATTAATATCCTGGGTTTTGTTTTAGATTTTCATTGGCAGCCAACTCACTTACTGGTATCCAAATATATTCATCTCTTCCAGTAGTAAAGGTACCACCACTTAATGATTTTGGATGGGCGCCGTGTAAAGATTCTACACCCATATAATCATCAGCTAAACCCCATCTTACCAAATCGAAAAAACGATGACCTTCGCCGGTAAGTTCTAACACCCGCTCATTAATTAAAGCTTGAAGCGCATCTTCTTGTGATAAGCCAGCATCCAATTCGTCAACTTGTGCTCTTGCTCTTACCAGATTAATATTAGCAATAGCTTCAGCTACATTACCTTGTTGAATTTGCGCTTCTGCTAACATCAACAGTACATCGGCATAACGAATAATACGCCAGTTATTGCCAACATTAGTACCTAAAAAATCAACGGCGTCGCGTGTACCTAAATCCATACCGGCATACTTTCGGGTAAAAATGGGTTCCATGCCTTCTGATTCTGCTAAAGTAATGTCTTCTGCTAAATCTTCGGCAAAAGCGACTCCGCCATAACCGGTAGCCCCTTCAAAATCGTATACTAAGGTAGCGTTACGACGAACGGTTTCTCCATTGGCTTCAAATAAATCTTTTACCCAACTGTTCATATAATGCGATTGATCGGGCGACTTAGATGGCGGGGCATAATCAATATGAAAATTACCCATAGTACCTACACCCGGAATATCAACACCCCAGGCAAAATTTTCTAAACCTAAGTATTGCAATTCAAATACAGATTCTTCATTATTTTCGTTGGTCACACCAAAATTTTCTTCGTAACGTTCTGCTGGTAATAAAGCATAATTACCGCTGCTCACCACTTCTATCAAAGCAGTTTCGGCAGCCGCCCAATTGCCTCTGTATAATTGACTTTTGCCAAGTAATCCAGCAGCCGAACCAGCAGTTGCTCTGCCGGTATTTGCGCCGTCCCAAGAAACTGGTAATAAAGATTTTGCTTGCTCTAAATCGGCAACAATTTGATCCCAAACAGCATCGGGGCTGGCTTGTGGCGGAAAGTATTCATCAAAGTTTTTAGGCGTGCTGGTAATTAAAGGTATATTTTGAAACAAGTTAACTAAGTACCAATTAGAGAAGGCACGCATAAAATAGGCTTGCCCCATAAAACCATTTCGTTGTACTTCATCTGGCACTGCTTCGGCAGAAATATTTTCTAAAATAGAATTTGCCCGGTAAATGCACTTAAACGGCTCTTGCCAAACTTCGGTTGCCCAACGGGCTACACCCGGTACGCCTTGTAAAGTTGAAAGCGCCGTGTTGGCATCAAAGGGGCGAACGTTAAATGCATCTGACCGCAACATAGCACCTGTGTGAATTATCCTACCCCAAAAAAACGTATTGGTAATAGGATGATACATGCCATTAACAGCTTTTTCAAAATCGCCGGGTGTTTGCCAAAAGGTATCGGCATTTACCGAGTTATTATTTGACTGATTTAATAAATCTTCATTACAACTATAAAAGGTGAATATTGAAAGGAAACCTATTAAAACAACAGCTCTTACTATATTTATATTTTTCATTATTTGATTATTTTGATTTTGATTTAGAAGTTTGCTTGAATACCGACCAAAAAAATACGGGTGTTCGGATAAGCCCTCACATCAATACCTCTGCTTAATAATGGATTGACGTTTGCTACCGGAGAGCCAAAACCAAAGCTGGTTCTATCGCCTGCAGCAGAAGACACATCAGGATCGTAACCGCTGTAGCCCGTAAGTGTTATTAAATTTTGTCCGGTTACAAAAATGCGTAAATCACCCAACCAATCGGCAACTTTTCCACTGCCTAAAGTATAGCCCAATTCAATTGAACGCAAACGAAGGTATGAACCATCTTCTACAAAAAAGTCGGATGGCGCACGGTTACCTCCGGCATCAGTTGCTGTTGCACGCGGTATATCGGTATTGGTGTTTTCTGGTGTCCAGGCATTGTTCATTAAGGTTAACTTATTGCCATCTGCCCAAAGTGTATTAAAAAATTTAGCGTTGTTATAAATTTCATTGCCTTGTACTCCATTTAAGAAAATACCGAAATCTATGGCATTATAATTACCGCTAAAGTTAAGTCCGTAGGTAAAATCAGGCGTTGGATCACCGAGAATAACATTGTCTTCATCATTTACAATACCATCACCATTTTGATCTTTCCGAATTAAATCGCCGGGTTGCACCAAGCCTTTGCGTACTTCATCGTTGGCTATGTTTGGGTCACTATCAATAGCAGCCTGATTAGCATATACGCCGGCTGTTTCGAAGCCCCAAAATACGCCGGGTGTTTCTCCTTCAATAAACCGGTTTACGGTAGTTAAATCTTCAGTAACTGCCGGACCTAGTAAGGGGTTTGGCAAGGCAACTACCTGGCTGTTGAAAGTGCCTAAATTTGCGCCTAATTCCCAATTGAAACCTTGTCCAACACCTTTTTTTCTATATAAAGCCTCTAATTCAAAGCCACTATTTTGAATATCTCCAGCATTGCGAATGATAGGATTACTGGTTCCTGCTGTTGAGGGCACTGCCACCGGAACTAATACATTATTAGAATTTTTAACATAATATTCTGCAGATAACAATAATTGATTTGCCAGCAAACCAATATCTGCCCCAATGTTAATGGTTTGTGCTACTTCCCATTGCAAATCGCTATCTACAAAAGTTGTTTGTGCAAAGCCTGTTTGCGAACCACTGCCAAAAGTAATACCAGAGTTTAAGCCAATTAAGGGTGTAAAGGCATATGCGCCAATATTTTCTGAACCAAGAGTACCGTAACCCGCTCTTAGCTTTAAACGGCTAATTATTCCGTCATTATTAAAGAAATCTTCGTTATGTATATTCCAACCGGCAGAAATAGATGGGAAAACGCCTACTCTATTTCCTTCTGGGAATTTTGAGGAAGCATCTCTACGGAGTGTGGCTTGCAATAAATAGCGGTCGTTAATATTAAAGTTTACCCTACCAAATAGCGATTGCAGACCGCTGATATCTTCAAAGCCGCTTAAGCCGGCAACCTCATTAGCTGGGGCTGCTCCAACTACTGCTATGCTATTGGCTGGTGTATTTCTAACCCAAACGCCGTTATTTGCATCGGTTATTTTTTGTCTGGTATAACCTACTACTGCGCTTAAATTGCTGCTACCAAAAGTGGTATTGTAATTTAGTGTTGGTTCAAATAGTGATAGTAAATAGTTATCATTTAAATTGATTAAACTGTTTTTTGGATTTGTATTGAAAACCGCATCTGTAGCGCTCATAAAATAAGTGGGTACAAAAATAGAAGTTAACCTGTTTACCTTATCCGCTCCAAAGTTGAGTTTCACATTGAAATCATCGGTGATGTCGTATTGAAAATTGACATTACCAAACAAGTTGAAAGCATTAACATTGTTATCTTCTATAGCTGCCTGTGCATATTTATTTGAGCCACCAAAACCATGTACTTCTGCTTCAGGTGCTTCAAAACCACCTTCATTTTCAGGTTTATTTTCTGCTAAAATTGGGGCAGTTGCACCATCGTAACCAAACCAACGATTTTGTTCTAAATTACTTTCTTGCATAGATAAAGATTGGTTGATGGTTAAGCGACCTAATTTAAAGCGACTGTTCACTCTACCATTTAAAGCATTGAAACCAGAGCCTACCAAAATACCATCTTGATTAAAATAATTACCCGATAAATAGTACGAAGCATTTTCAGAACCACCAGAAACGGAAAGCCCCAAATTTTGTATGGGACCATTACTTAACGATAAGTCTTGCCAATTGGTAGATGGTAATTCATTGGCATCTAAGGTCATGTCAACTCCATCGTTTACGGATAATTGATTTCTAAAATTCACAAACTCAGATGCCGACATCAAATCTAACAAGTTGCTTGGGGTTTCGAAACCCGTTCGTAAATCAACAGATACATTGGATTTATTATTTGCATTGGTTGATCCATTTTTTGTGGTGATAATTACAACACCATTAGCTGCCCGCGAACCATAAATGGCAGATGAAGCGGCATCTTTCAACACTTCTATTGACTCAATATCTTTCGTGTTTAAAAAATTCATGTTGTCGGCAAAAGTTCCATCAATAACATATAATGGGTACGAATTGGTGAAGGAACTTACCCCACGTATAAACACATTAGTTTGTCCGCCGGGTTTGCCACCAAAACTTTCTACCTGCACCCCTGCCATTTTACCTTGCAATACCGCAGTGGCATTACCGGCTACCAGGCTTTTAATGTCTTTACTTTTAATAGAGGTGACCGAGCCGGTTAAATCACTCCGCTTTTGAACGCCGTAGCCTATTACCACCACTTCATCAATTAACTCGGCATCGGTTTCCATTTGCAGGTTAATGGTTGTTCTACCATCAATGTTAATCAGTTGTTCTTTCATACCAATGTAACCCACCTTAATTGTATTTTTTCCTTCGGGTACTTTAAGGCTAAAATTGCCATCAACATCGGTAGTGGTGCCAATGGTAGTGCCCTCTACAATAATGTTTGCTCCAATTACGGGTTCGTTGCTTTCGTCGGTTATGGTTCCACTAATGGTTTGGGAAAAACCAAGCGTTGCTAACAACATCAGAAAAATTAAAGAAGTGCCTTTTAGCAACACATGACCCAAGCCTACCGGCTTAGCTGTGCTTGCTTTTTTCAATATTGCATCTTTCATATACTAATAATAATTGTTTTAATACATAATTGTAGGATGCTTTTATCGTCAATTTTGAGCATTTAAATATAGAAAGAAAGTGCATCAATTTTATAATGACTTTCTTCTGAACAATTCTACCTTTAGTATTTCTTTAATACTGGTTTTATTTAAAACAAAGTTGGCAGCTTTTTTCGCCATATGATCAAAATCTGCGAAAAAGGTAGTGATACCTCCGCAAATAATCTCTTTTACCGGCGAATCGTTACTGGATAGAATACCGATATCCTTTCCTACTGTAAAGTTTTGGCTGTTGGCATCTTTCAGCAACTCCCATAAATCAACATCACCAATAGTTATATAGGCATTATTTTTTTGTATAGCTGCTTTTTTGTATCGCTCCTCTACCTTTCCTTTTAACTTGGCTGTTTTTAGAAAACGTTTGAAAGCTTTTTTGATGCCTTTCGGATAATCGGATTGCTCTTTAAAAAACAGGGTGATCGCATCAAATTTTTTAAACTGAGGTTCTAATTGTTGTAAAATGTTGAAGGTTGATTGTTCAAATTCTTGTGCAATAAATGAATATTGCTCTCCCAAGTTTTCAAATCGATCAATAATTAATAATCGATTGGGTGAAATGTCACTTAATAGTTGTTGGGTAAGCGTATGATGAATTGGAGCAAGCACATACATACCATAATTGCCTTTTATATTACTAATAATTTGTTCATACATTTGCGGGTTGTTATGATGAAAAAACACTTCAATTTTAACATCATTACCCAAGGCTGTTCTAAAACTATTGTAAAATATTTCTTGAAAAGAATGAAAGGCATACAATACTAAAGCTACTTTTAGTTGCTGATTAGTATCTACATTTTCAATATAATAACCTAAGCCTTGCCGTGAGCTTATAATACCCCGGTCTTTTAAATTGCGGTAGGCAGTTACCACCGTTTCTCTGGCAACACCTAACTCTGCCGACAAGCCATTTACAGAAGGTAACAAATCGCCTTTTTGAAACTCTTTATCGCTAATGGCAGCATTAATACCATCCACAATTTTTAAATATTTCGGGTAACCCGAAACTTTTTTTAAGGCTTTTATTTTTGCTACAGCTTTCAAGTTATGGCTAATTGGTTTTAAGACTGTACTGTACTATACTGTGCTAAAGTATCGATTAAATTCATTATTACCAAATGTTTATTAAATTTTGCTAGTGTTGGGCTAAAAATTGTATTAATTAAAATAATGGTAGGCAGCTCTTTCAAATTCTAATAAGATAGCTTCTTGTTCATTCAAAAGGTTAAAAATACCGAATGCATGCTAATTCAAAAAATGAATCTTTTCTAAACAAGTACACTAATTCTGTTTCATCTACTTTAAAAAAACCTTGTCCGGTAGCGGTAATTTTAAAGTTTTCGCCAATTCGGGTACTTCCTTCGAGGCGCATAAGCATAGTTGATTTACTAATGTCTTGAAATACGCCATAAAGAATTTCAATGCCCGTTACATTATTAAAAGCCAATCTTGTGGCTACAAAAACATCATTATTTAACGAAGAAAAAATGTTTACACCTCTATTATCATAAACATACTCGGCAAGCACTCCAATGTCTAAACCTTTTTTATTGATGTTGCCAAAGGTGTATTCTACTCCGCCGGTAATGGCAAATATATCATCAAAATTCCCGCTTCTATAAATAGACTCTATTTTAAATAGTACATTTTTTACAATGTGCTGATAGTCGATACCAACTTGGTGTACTACAGGATATTGTAAACTAAATTCACCTTGTGGACTAAATAAAATTAAGGGTTCGCGTGCATTGCCATAAAAGTAGTGCAGCCCAATATCGGCATCGCCAATAAAATGAGCCCATCTCAATGCAAAAGTAGGTTGCCATTCGTCCATCTCCGATTCAAAAGTTACTTTATCAGCTGTTATAATTGATGGTGTTCTTGGTCGTCCTGCTTCATTTCCAAAAACTATTTGGCGTGTATAGGGCAATGCAAAACCGGTAAAAGTACCTAGCTTGCTGGAGTAAGATAATTGCAACATAGGCTGCCCTAATTTTTCTTCTCCATCTGCGCCTTCTAAAAAATCTACCTGGTTTATTACATCTACCAAATGTACGCCTTCTGTTTTGCCCCAAAAAATTTTTTTAAGCCCAATACTAAAATCAAAATTATTTTTATAGTATTGATAATAAAGTTCTCTTACATCCCAATGTGTTCGGCTATCGCCGTTTATATCTGCCCTAACAAAGCCTTCAAAAGTAATATTGCTTTTACTTTCATTCCAATTAATATTAAATTTTGGCTTGGCATAAACGCTTGGATACCATTGTAATTGATCTTGGTAGGCGGCTTCTTGAAAAAATAAAATATTATCAAATCCTAAATCTATATTAAAAGCGAAATCGTATTTTTTTTGTTTTTGTTGCCCAAGTAATGATGGCGCGTAAATAAGCACCATCATTATCAAGTATATTGTTTTTGGTTGCATAGTTAATTACTAGCTCTTTTCAGGCTGTTTTGAGAGAAGTCATCTTCTTTTAGTTCAATATCAAAATTGTAGTCTTTAAAAATTAACCTGGTTTCTTTGTTAGATTGATGGTTAACTACAAATAACTCGGAAGCTCTCCAATGTTTTTCATTGTATAGTTTATAATCTATCCATTCCATTGTTTTTAACAGTGCCTCTTTTCTATCATAAAATTCTACTTTTTCAGTTCTGTAATTTTTATCAAGGTTGTAATAAGTTATTTGTTTAGAATAACCGGATTTACTGTCAACCGGATAGCGTTCTACAACCGCCATTTTCATATTGTTTAGGGTAGTTTCTTCAATAAATTTATAGGTGAATTTTTCTACTTCTTGCGAGCCTAAATCTTCGTAAGAAAATTCGCTACCCATAAATGGACCCGATTTATTACTGGAGCTAATTCTTTTTACTCTTTTAATAGCGGGTAAGAATAACCATTGATCATCACTTTCTGTTTTATGAGAATAGGTTAACATAGCCGTTCCTTTTACATCTTTTGGGCTATTAAATGATATTAAGGTTTTGTCTCCATCATCAGTTATTTCTAAACCTTTTGTGCTCATTTGTCTTGAGCTTTCTTGCCCATTAGCATTTTTAAGCTTCATTTGTAAATTAACAGAGTAGGCTCCATAACCCTCATCTGCAAGATCTGCTGCTTTGGCTATTTCTAAGCCTTTGTTTTGAGCAAATAAAAAAGTGGTGCTTAAAATGATGATGGCGATTAAATTTATTTGTTTCATGTATGTTTAAATTTTATAAATAAATATTTAAAATTTTGTGTGAGCTTCGGTTAGTTGTTCATCTTTTTTACCGTCAATAATAATTAGCAAAGCAGGTAGTAATAAAAAATCAATAAATAAAGCTGCTATCATAACTACTACGGCAATTTGCGCTATACTACTATTCATTAAAAATGACGATTGGCTGAGTACCATAAAGCCTGCTACCAATACAATAGTGGTAACCATTAATGCTTTACCTACTGCAGAAAATGCATAAACAACCGCATCTTTAGCGTTTAAGTTTAAAGTTCTTCTGCCTCTTAAATATTTGCTTAAAAAATGAACGGTATCATCTACAATAATGCCTAAAGTCATCCCAAAAACTACAATCATACCCACATTTACCAAACCGGAAAAAAGATACCAAAAGCCAAAACCTATTATTACTGGTACTACATTAGGGATGATACTGAGTATACCCAACTTTATATTTTTTAATACTATAATTAATAATAGAGCGATTAGTAAAATGGCTATTATATTTCCTTTTGCCATGCTGTGTGCTTGCCTGGCACCTAAATATGCCCAAATTAATGATATGCTTGCGCCGAGTGCGTGCATATTTTCGGGTGTATTGTTTACAAGCCATTGCTCTATTTTGTTGTTCACTTTTAAAATATCTTGCGAAGGCATGTTTTTAAGGGTTACCGTAACTCTAGATTCACTTTTATCTACGTTTAACTGATTGTTGAGGTCTAAACCATAAGGTAACGACATTTCGTACATTAATAAATATTGCGCTGCCTCATTTCTATTATTTGGCGTAGTATAATAGGTCATATCGTCTCCATGCATCGATTTATTTATTCTGCGGGCTACTTCTGTAAAGGCACTTACGTGGGTAATTTCTGGTTGTTGGGTTAACCACTTTTCAAATTTGGCAAGGTTAGTTAAATATTCGGGATTGGATATACCACCTGATTCGCCCGCAGATACTGAATACTGTACATTTTGGATACCGGTTAAATTATTTGCGATATAATCAGTATCTGATCTAAATTTTATAGACTCATTAAAGTATTTGGTGAATTCATCATTTAGTTTATTTTGAAGTGCTAAAAAGCTAATAGCTAGTATAAATAAGGATAATGAAGTAACAATCAATTTTGGTCGTTGAGTAACCCATATGCCTAGTTTTTCATAAAAGGATGTCTTTTCTTTAAAATTTTCTTCCCTTTTTACTTTAAAGGGCAAAATATAAATTAAGGCAGGAAGCGCAGTTAGTGAAAAAATAAAGGCAGCAAACATGCCCACCGCTGTAATATTACCAAGGTCTGCATATGGAGGCACATCACCAAAATTCATAGCTAAAAAACCAATAATTGTGGTTAGGCTTGTAATGGCAACCGGCAGTATATTTAACTGAAGGCTTTCTTTTATAGCCTCCTTTTTATGATAGCCTGCTTTCATTTTATTAATAATGGTTATTAAAACATGAATACTATCGGCTACCGCTAATGTGAGAATGATAATAGCAAATTGAGCAGAAGGTGGTGTGAGTTTAATGCCTGCGAAGCCCGCAAAACCCGCTGCAGTAATTATTGAAAGAATGATTACTATTAAGGTAGATATGGTTGCCGTAAGGCTTCGGGTTAAAACTGCTATTATTATAAGTACTAACAGAAACATGCCGGGTATGAGGGTTTTACTATCGCCTATTGAGGCTTCAAAAAATGCAGAAGTTGTAGCTACTGATCCGGTAAGATGATAGTCGAAGTTTGGATAATTTACTTGCCAATCAGCCAACAAGTTTCTTACATAACGCATTACCTCCTTTTGCTCATCATCACTTTTGCCTGGTAATTTTAACACTACATTGATAGCCGAAACAGATCCATCTTGATTAATTGCTCTATTTACTAATAAGGGATCTGACATAGCAATTGATTTTATGTTGGCTATATCAGCAGTTGACATATTTTCAACCTCTTCTGCCAAGTCAGCTACATAAAGATCATCCTCTTCTGCCCTGGTATGTTGAAAATTGGTAATCGCATCTACTCTTGAGTTGTAGGGAATCTTCCAAGCATCTGCCGTCATATTTTCAATAGCCACAAGGTTTTCTTTGGTAAAAATATTTTTATCTTTTGGTGATAATGCAATAATTACACTTTCATCTTTCGTATATTTTTCCTGTAAATCATCAAATGCTTCTAATTGTGGATTGGTTTCTTTAAAAAAAGCATGATAATCCCCATCAAATTGAAGCCTTGTGCTGCCACTGGCTATGCCCAATGCCACTATTATTGAACCAATAAGTATTAACCAACGATACTTTAAAATGGTGTCTGCAAATTTACTGGCAAAGGGATTTTGATTTTTCATTACTAATTGATTTTCATTATTAATTTTATAACCGAATGTTTTAATATAATACAATTGTAATTAATATTGGCTGTAACTGCAAGTATACTTAGGTGATTTTATTTTAATATTTTAAAAATAGCAAGTTCTCAATAAGTGTCACCAACTTAATAATCAATTTATAAGACATCTGTTTTATTTTAAATTGATGCTAATTGTTAGTTAAATGCAATATTTATAAATTTGTCAATCACAGTTTTATAAATATGTTTTTTACTTGCAATAACATTTTTTATTATATTTTCTATTGATTGTCAAATGATTAGCTTATTGAGAGCTTACTTTAAACAATTACAACTATTTAACAATCAATATATTGTTAAGAAAAATGGCTACATGTCTAACACCGGACAAAAACCATCCTTTAGTTTTACCACATAAAAATATACAATAATAATAATTATATAAGATTTCTTTTTTGCTTCTTTTTTCTTTGTTAACTTAACATTTAAATGCTGATAACTCAGCATAACATTAGTGGAAGTGAACTATATACCGTCATAGGTTTTTAGGCCTAAAGAATGATGAAGACTTCCGCTATTGATTGGTAAGATTTAGCTCTAAGTAGAAATTTAGGAAATAAGGCCTATTAAAGGACATAGTGTAAATCTTAATTTTTTTAATTAAATAATTTAAAAGTATGAAAAAAAAGTTTTTTATCGGTATTGACATTTCTAAACATTACTTTGATGCAGCTTATCACAATGGCTCA
>CALHDG010000180.1 GCA_938023075.1 uncultured Chitinophagales bacterium | reverse complement strand
ACCAAATACAGCCGTCCGGCAAATTTATGCAGCCACTAAAACCGATGCGAATGTAAAAGAATATAGCAGAAATGTAGTGTACCATTGAAAAAATTATCACTGATAATCAGTGGGTTAGAACGGCAAAATAGCCAAGTTGGGTTAACAAAATTGACAAAACTGATTATCAAAATTTATTGGACAGTGGTAAATGCCATTCTTTCAAAGCCTTTGTTCAATCGGTGAATACTGTAGTTGTATAATTTACTGTCACTTGAGTTTTTTAAGCAAAGCCTCAATTGTTTTAATACGATAATCGTCATTCTCTTTTAATTGATTTAGTAAGCGTTTGGCTTTTTCGTATTCATTTAATTTTATAAGAGCTAAAGCTTTAAACCATTCACTATCATTGTGGAAATTTGTAGCCTTGCTATCGGCAATCACGATATCGTAATGAACGATGGCTTCTTCATACCGTCCAGCTTTTAGTAGCTTTCCTGCATAATCATAGCTTTCTTTAAAGTTTAAATTCCCTTTTGGCGATTCTACACTTTTATTGTTCGAATTCGATACCATTAAAGCAATTTCATCATTCACAAGTTGGTCGAGACTCTTACTAAAATTTTGGTAAACAAATACAGATACAAGTGGAATCAAAATCAAAATAGCCGCAATCCGAAGCCATCTTAAATTGATTAACGACCTATTATTATTTAATCCCTCCTTTTTATCAATTGGAATGATTGGAGTTGCTTTCTCAATTTCGTTTACCTCAATTTCTGCTGCTTGAGCAGGCTCAGTTACTATTTTTTTATAATGTACGCGTTGCTCCACTCTATCCTTAGCATGCAAATAAACGGTTAAGTCAAACTCGGTTTTAAAATCTTCATCCTGTTGCAATCGCTCTTCTAACAAACGTTCTTCCGCCTCTGTCAACTCATAGTTTACATACTTTTTAAGGAGTTCTATGTTGCTTAGCTCAACCATAATGTTGTTCAAAACATGCTTTACTTAAGGTTCTCAACTTTTTTTTGCAGGCTAAGTTGGCACTTCTAATGGCATCGTAGCTAGGGTAATTTAAAGGTTCTACTAAATCTTTTAGTTTCTTCATATCAAAATAATAGGCTTCTATTAAAATTTGGCATTTTTCACTTAGTTGTGCCAAGGCTTGCTTTAAACAATGCACCATAGCGGCATATTGTTGTTCTACGTCGTTTAAATTGGGCTGCTCTTTAAGCTTATCCCACAAATGTATCAGGGTATCCAAATCTGGAAAAATGGTTTGTTTTCTTTTTTTCATTGATCTCAATATTATCCTTTTGGCAATTACATATAGATAACCTTCAATATTGTCATTACTCAATTCTCCTTGTGTTATTCTTCTTCTAAAAATGATAAAGGCATCTGTAAAAGCATCTTCCGCATCATGTTGATAAATGTTAAAATCAAGTTGTAACTTTGGTGGCATGGTTTTATAATATTTCCTATACAAGGCATCTAATGTTGGTTCGGTCATAGTATTTATTTAGTAGATGATTATATAGTGAAAGCTTCCAACAATCAAAATGGCTTTCATCAATAAAAGTGTAAAATTGATAAAAGTGAGTAAGTAGTGACGGATAAAAATGGTTGCATCGAATACCATAAATCAATCTTTATCCAATTCTAAAAGATCAAATACTTTCTGCAAATCTACATTAAGATCATGAAACAAAGTAGATTGAATAATACCATCTGATGGCGTAAAATGCTTGCTACAAATATATTTATTTTCACCACCTAAGTGATAAATGACTAACCATGTGTCTTCTGGATGGACTAACCAATATTCTTTTACTCCGGCACCTTCATAGAGCCTGAATTTATCATTCATTTCTTTTTGAGTATTTCCTGGAGATAAAATTTCAATAACCAAATCAGGCGCACCCTTACAACCCTGTTTATCTAATTTTTTCAAATCGCAAACCACACAGATATCTGGTTGAACGACTGTATCTGTAGCTTTACCATCTTTTGTAGGGAAACGCACATCAAAGGGAGCATGTAGCCATTTGCAAGTTTTACCACTAAAATAAACACTAATAATATCAATTAGATTTGAAGATACAATTTGATGATTTAAATTAGGAGCAGGTGACATTTTAAATAACTTTCCCTTGATTAGCTCTACCATTTCTTCAAACTGCCAGGTTAAATAATCTGCATAAGTATAGTAGCCATCAACATTCAGTTGATTGATATTAGTAATTGTTATTTGGTCAGCACTTATTGTCATGGCAGTTCCTTTTCTTTCAAATATCGAATTTTTACAGCTAAAATGCAAATGTTTAGAGCAAACTAAAAATTGGTATCTTCACAACTATTTCTTAAAAATATAAGCTCCTTTTTCGGCACCCCAAACTTGTTCACCGGCACCATTAAAACCTCTATCCCAACTTAACAATTGTTTTTTGTAAATCTTTACTTCGCTGCTAGCATAACTTGCTCCGCTTAATTTGCTGGGGCAACTATTATTTTCGGTTTTACCTTCATAAAAAGTGCCGTTAAAAATAAGTGTAATGTGGCAGCCCTCTTTTATAGTCAATTGTGGTGGGTTTAAATTTTTAAAACGCTTTTTTGTTTTTTTGTAAGCACCTATGTATTTTTCTGGTTCAGGTAGCAAATAAACGGTACTTACAAATTCATTTTCGCCCGTTTGAGTAATGCCATAAACTCGTTGCCGGTAAGGTTTGTTCTTGTTTTTTGAAATGGCTTGTTCTACATACAGCCACCGGGTTTGTTTATCTTTTTTCCATATCTTAACCATTTCTAAACTTACATCAAAAAAATCTGCATCATTTGTGGCTTGTTCATTTGAATTAAAGGAACCTTGCATAAATTGGACTAATTGATTTAAACTCTGAGCTTGTATAATAGTATTTGAAAGGAAAAAGCTTACTATTAAGAAGCTGATAAATATTAATTTTTTCATACCAAAGAATATATGTTTTTACCAAGCATTTTATAAAAATAGATTTAGAAGCCATTGTTACGAACTACTTCGCTGTAAAAGTTTCCGCAGGGTTTCATCGTTCTGTCAAAAGTTTCATTTTCAAAATCTACCTTAACCAAACCAAAACGGTAAGTAGGTCCTATGTTCCATTCAAAATTATCGAAAGTACTCCAATGAAAATACCCTTTGATGTCTACTCCTTTGTTGATTAACTCGTGTAACTGTTGTAAATAATGTTTAGTGCTTCTAATTCTTACAGAAGAATCATCGGTACAAATACCACTTTCGGTTATAAAAATTGGTTTTTTATATCTATTCCAAAAATATTCAATAAAATCACTCATCGCTTCAGGATAATACTCCCACATTTTATCATGCGGTAAGCCCAACGCCTCTATTTTTTCGGGAGTATCGATATAAGTAACCGGTAATGGGTCAAAACCTACCCGGGCATAATAGCTCATACCAAAATAATCTAAGGGTTCAATAAATTGTTCGGCAATATGCCGGTTAAACCACCAACCAAATAGCGCGGCAGGCAATTTTCCTAAAGCATTTTGCCCGTAAAAATTTACGGTATTTTTTGAGATGCCAACCGGAATATCAGGATATTTTTCTTTAATTATTGCTACGGCAAGTTTATTGGCTTTAGCCATATTTTTTTGACTTTTCAGCATCAAAGAAATGTTTTTTTTGAGGGGAGGAAAATTACCAAGTAACATACCGTTAGCCAAATATACTGCCGGTTCGTTAAAAGTATTCCAATTGTTTACCAAATCACCAAAGTGCAGTACCAACTGTTCAACATAATTTAAATAGTAAGATACCGAGCGTTTGCCCCACCAATGTCCGGCAACATCAAACCAATTGGGGTTGGTAAAATGATGCGCTACTAACATAATGTAAATATTATTGGTTTTTAAGTCTGTTATAAAATCTCGATACTCTTGAACAACCTCTTTTTCAAATGGAGCACATGGAGATAATTGTAAACGCGACCAATCTAAACTTAATCGATACGCGTTGCCTAATTTACAAATGTATGTTTGATCTTCTTTTCGTCTCTTTTCGTGGTCGGTAGTACGTAAAAATGTATACCCATCTTTTGCTTTTAATCCTTTCCAGGCATGGTTACTGGCTGTTTCAATTTGGGTAGACGCTGTTGAGGTTCCCCAAATAAAATTTTCTGGAAATTGATACCGCATAATAATCAAGTTTAAATTTCACTTCGTTAAGATACGTAAAATGAAATATATTACGCACAATAAATACTTTATTTTTGGCAAAGTATTTGATCTATTTTGTTCGGCATTTGTTTAAAGTAGGGTTTACATCCAAAAAATAAACATTTTAAATTATATTTTTATGTGTAATCCATTTAAAAACAAATCTTTGAAAATTAAAAGATTACCTTTTATGTAAAACAGAGTCTTAAAAAATGTTAATCTCTCAATAAATGAAGAATGTATATTATATAGAGGACAATCCAGCCGATGTTCTTTTATTAGAAACTGCTATAAAATTTAGGAATTTAAATATCGATTTGCAAAATTTTTCTGACGGAAAAGAGGTATTGGAACATGTTAGAAAAATGAGAGCCGATAATTACAAAGACATTCCTGATTTAATTATTTCTGATTTGAATTTGCCAAAAGTTACTGGTAAAGAATTGATAGCAGAACTTAAAAAAGACGAAGTATTTAAGGATATTCCTTTAATTGTTTGTTCTACCTCTAATTCTGAACTAGATAAAGATGATTGCAGCAAACTTGGTGTTGCATCCTATCATGTAAAGTCAATTAATTTTGATGACACACTAGACTTAGTTACTTATTTAAACGACATTTACTTAAATGACGATAAACCTGAATCTTAAATAGAGTTCAAAATACCACTAGTAGAATAGCCATTTAAAAATGGTATAGTTTTTACTTTACCTCCATAGCTTTTTAAAAAAGAAGTACCAACTATTTCTTCTATTTTATAATCACCTCCTTTTACCAAAGTAGCTGGTTTAATTTGTTTGATTAAATTTATTGGGGTATCTTCTTTAAATAAAATTGCCGCATCAACACAGGTTAAAACCGTCAATTGAAGTAATCGCGATTGCTCACCAAAAATAGGGCGACTTTCTCCTTTTAATCGCTTTATTGAATCATCTGTATTTAAACCTACAATTAATTTTGTTCCACAGTTTTTAGCAGAACACAAGGTATGAAAATGTCCCATATGCAACACATCGAAACAACCGTTTGTAAATACTATTTGCTCATCTTTTAAACGCCATGTTGCCAACAACTGCCCTAGTTCAGTTTGTGTTTGTATAATTTTATGTTTGTACGCTGCTAAAGAATCCACCTTCAGATTTTTTATTGATAATAGGTAACAAGATAAACGAAATAACCCCAACTATAACAATCAAAACCGTTTGCACACCCCAACTAACCCAACCGAAAGCCAAACCACTAGCTGCTGAAACACCGTACAAAAGTAACACTTGCTGCACAATTAGATGATAAGCTCCTATGCCACCTTGTACTGCAATAATACCAAATGTACCAAACACTAAAATGGTTAGTGCTTGTGCCAAGCCAAGATGAGCTGTTGCCTCTAAACTATAAAATACCAATAAAATCATTAAAAAATACATAACCCAAATAGCCAATGAATAGGCAATAAAGAGCGGCACATTTTTAATGTTTTTGATGGACAAAACTCCTTCTTTTATACCTGCTAAAAATCGATTTAACCGGTCGGCAATTTTTAATTTTTTAAATAATAGATAAACAGCTAACACAATTAAACCAATTGCTGCTAATATTAATAACTTAGAAAATGTGCCGGTTCCAAACAAATTTGAAAATTTTGTTGACAAACCCGACCATATTTTTTCATAGAAAAAACTACTTAATAGTTGATATTGGCTAAGTATGGTAATTGCAAATAATATTACGAGTATACACAAATCGACTACCCGCTCCGAAATTACGGTGCCCAATAGTTTATCGGCAGGCGGTTCATCATAACGTGCCAAAAAACCACAGCGCATTACTTCACCCATTCTCAAAAAAACATAATTAGCTAAATAGCCAATCATCACCGCGAAAAAAGCATTATATAATTTAGGTTTATATCCAAAAGTTTGTATCATTTGGTTCCAACGCATGGCTCTAATCAAATGGCTAAAAATACCGGCAAAAATAGAGAGCAATACAAAAAGATAGTTAACCCCTTTCAAAGAATTTTTCATCTCAGTCCAACCTTGTTCATCCAAAGTTCTGGAAGCTAACCATAGCAAAAACAACCCAATGCTTAAAAAGATAAGGAGTTTGATGATATTAGAGATGAAATTGCTACGCATATTTGTTTTAACCGGCTATTAAAAGATGAGGCAAAGTTAGTAAATTATCGTGTTATCCATAAACGCCTCTCAAATAGTAAAAAGATGCTTTGTATACTTATTTTACTCAAGTTTCGGCAGTTGTATTTTTTACATAATAGTTTGATTATAAATTATTTATGAAAATTAAAGTATTCAATAACATTAAATCAACTCAATTATAAAATATAAATCCAAGTGAACCTGTTCACTTGTTGTAACAAAGTTACCTTATTTTAGTTTATACAATGCAGCAGGTTTCATTGGAACAGCAATTATTTTAATACCGAAACTTAAGTTATTTTATTCGCAAAAAATAGTAGCGCATTTCTGGCAACACATTCCCTTAGGAACGATAAAAAAATAAATTTACCATCTGACTTTGCCATTTTCCGATATACTTCCTTGAAAAACAGTTGAGTAAGGACTGAGAATAAAATGGTATACTATTTCAAAGTATTTCAAAAGACAGATCTCCTCTAAAAAAGAAAATGTTAAAAACCCAACCTTTTTTTTGTTGCCCCGTATTAATTGATATACTTATTAAAAAACAAAATTTTAAAGCGTGGGGTATATAAGGTCGAGTAAAGGTTAATTCCATCTCGACCTTTTTTTATTTCGTCATATTTGGGTTTCTTAATCAATTGCTTAATCAAATAACTGTAATTGATTACGGGCTTTGGGTTAAAATGGCTAACTTTGCAACACGAGGTATGAAAAGTTTAGAAGCCTTTCTTTTTATTTTAGTTATAGGATGTTGGATGGCATGCAATGGCTGTAACCATAATTCTAAACCGGCTAATCAAAAAAGTCAATCTACCAGCCTTAGTCAAAAAGAAAATAAAGAGCTATCACCGTCAAATAAAAAGTTGGTGAATTCAACAACTGAAAGTAAGAACAACACGTCAACATCAAGTACAGAAAAACCTAAGCCCGCTGCAACAAACAATAAAAAAGTTATTGAAAAAAAACCGGCACCTTTAAAATCTAATAAGAAAAAATCTTCTTTAATAAGTATTGTTAACAACACCGGCCTACCGCAGCAAGATAGACTAAAAGCTTTGCAAACTATAAACAAAAACAATCTTAAAAAAAGTGATTATACAACTTTAAAAAACTTGGTTCAAAGTGAAAAAGAAGCGCTCAAAATTAAGCAAGAAGCTTTAAAAAAAATTTACAAACCAATTGGAGAAGATGAAGACATGTTGGATTTTTTGTTTGGTGTGTTGAAGCGTAAAAACGATCCTTTAAAAAAAGATGTTTTATACGCTTTACAAACTATTAAATACAGTTCAACCTTGCTTCAACAAAAACAGCGCGATTTTTTGGATGCCTTAAAAACAGGCTTGTACAATACCAACGACAAAAAAACTTATTATACCTTGTTAAAGGCATTAACTGATGCTAATGACCCGGCAGGGCACGAAATAGTGATCGATTTACTAAAACGGGAGGATTTTAGCAAAGTTTCTTCTAAACAACTTTTGCTACTACTAAATAAAAATGTTCGTCCGCAACACTATGCAACCTTACATCGTATTATGCAGCAAACTAAAAATACTACAATTAAAAAACAATTAATTTCTATATTAGTAAACCACCCCGGTAGCAAGGCACAACTTATACAATACCTTGGTAATAAAAATCAAGATAAACAAACCCGAATAGCTTGTGCTGAGGCTTTTATGAAACACGACGAAACATCTTTTTATTCGCATACAAAAAATATTATTTGGGATAAAGAAGATGATATTGATTTAAGAAGAAAGTGTTTAAGTTTAATTGAAAAGATGGACAGGCAAACTCTTAAAAAATATGTTAGCCTGCATGATGATATGTTAAACATGGGAATTAGCGATAATGTATTAAATCAAATTAGAGAAGCCCTGCTAAAAAAGTTAGATAAAAACCAATACTAACAAGCAACTTTCAGTCTAAAGATAAGCTAAATAGATGCTTATTTTGAATATCTGATTACGCATCAAATAAAATAGTATAAAATCATTTTTTAACATAAATTTTATTTTACATTGAAAAAATCTAATCTTATAAGTAAAGATAAGCTAGTACAAATTATTGCTAAAAAGGCAGGCATCTCTGCAAGCAAAGCGTTGATAGCCTATGAATGTGTAGTGGCTGAAACTCCGGCATTTAGAAAGCAAGGCATAAAAACCGTAACTGCCAAAAAAGAAGTGTTGGTAAAAGTACCGGGTAAAACAGTAGTAAAAACGGTTAAACTTAAAAAAGATAAGCCAATAAAATCGGTTGTTACTAAAGAGAAAATTAAAAAAGTAGAAGTAACCAAAAAAGTGCCGGTACAGGTAATAAAAAAAATACCGACTATTAAAACGGTAGAAGTTGTGAAAGAAGTACTGGTGCCGGTTGAAAAGATAGTAGAAGTGATTAAAGAAGTTGAGGTTGTAAAAGAGATCATCAAAAAAGTACCAGTTCCAGTTGTAAAAAAAGTACAGGTAATCAAAAAGGTACAGGTTACCAAAAAAGTACCCGTTCCTGTTGAAAAAATAGTAGAGGTAATAAAGAAAGTAGAGGTAATAAAAGAGGTGCCGGTTCCAGTTGAAAAAGTAGTGGAGGTGATAAAGGAAGTGGAAGTAATAAAAGAAGTACTGGTTGAGAAAATAGTTGAGAAGATAAAAGAAGTTGAAATTGTAAAAGAGGTGCCGGTTGAAGTGATCAAAGAAATTACGGTTGTGAAAGAAATACCGGTTGAAGTGATTAAAGAAGTAGAAGTAGTAAAAGAGATTCCGGTTGAAATTATAAAAGAAGTAGAAGTAGTAAAACAAATTGATTTTGCCAGCCTTCAAAAAATGATGGCAGGTATGAAAACGGTAGAAGTTTCTAAAACAGTAGTTGGCGAAACCCGCACCAAGAAAGAAGGCAAAGTTGTTGAACGAAGAGAGCTAGGCAAAGGAAAAGAGGCTAGTAAAGTTACCGCTAAAAAAATCAAAGTAACCGATACAAGTAATAAAAAAACGAAAGCCAAAAAAGCTGCAAAAGCCAAAGCCGATGATTTGACTAAAATAGAAGGTGTTGGACCTAAAATTGCTGAGCTATTGCACAACGGAGGGGTGAAAAGTTTTAAAGATTTAGCTAGCAAAAAATTTATTGATCTTAAAAATATTTTGATGAATGCGGGACCTAAATTTCAAATGCACGATCCAGGCACTTGGGCACAGCAAGCGAAATTAGCTGCCGATGGTAAATGGAAAGAATTAGAGAAATTGCAAGATCAGCTTTCGGGTGGGAAATAAAATATTATAATCTAATCGTATTAATAGAGGTTTGCTGAAATTTTGGCAAACCTTTTTTTATACTTTTAAGTTTATGTTGCCTTAAGTTCTTTTTGTTGATAGCAACAATATTCACTCTTGACAAAAACTCCCCAAAAATCATCAAATTTTTGACAAAATGCACGATCAGAAAATTGTTAAGTGTTGAAAACCAATAACCTAACTGATCATTCATCAACTAACGCTATTCTTCTATTAGACAAGTTGAAAAAATTGTAGCCAAAACCTACTGAAATTTAAGGTTATCATTGCAAATGAAATTACAAGATGCCTCTTCATTTTGAATAAATATCAATTGTAAATAACTTAAAACAAGTAGAACATGAAACAGTTAAACATTTTAATCGTTGCCATTTTATGTGGTAGTTTTCTTCAAGCTCAAACCATCAGCTCATCCGTAATGTCGGCATCCGGTACTTCATTCGAGTCAGAAAAATTTACCCTCCATTTTTCAATAGGTGAGCCATTAAACACCATTATTGAAGAGGGCGATGTAATGATCTCTCAAGGGGTACTTCAAATTATTTTAAATGAAATTACGCCCGTAGAAGCACATGCGCTTCCGGCAACATTTGAAGTTTATCCCAACCCAACTACAGATATTATTCGTATTAAAATTGACGATAGCAGCAAAAAATACGACTGTCAGCTTTTTGATATGAATGGCACCTTGCTTCATCACCAAATCTTATCCAAGCAAAAATCGAATTTTAATATAAAGCATCTGCCAAAAGCAACCTACCTGCTTAAAATTTCACAGGGCGATGTTTTATATCAAAACATAAAGTTGGTAAAGCTTTAACAGTTTCGAAATGAAGTAGTATTTGCTTAGGAATGTGTATGGAATAAGTTCGTAAAATTAGGGTGAGAAAGGAATTATATTAATATAGTGACTGCTCTTAAGAATGATGAAAAAATAAATATTCAAATTTTAGCAAAGAGAATTTTTGATATACAAGTTAAAAAACGCAGGCTTAGTGGTGCTAAGACGAGTATTTTTAATGAAGTAGATCGGAAAATCTCAAAGGTAAAAATGGACAGTTATTTTTGAATTATTCCTTAAAGTCGAAAATATGGGCAAAAGAAGCAGCACAATTACAAAGTTATTTAATCTAATTGCTATTCATTATTATTAATATCATATATTAATAATAAATCAACATATATTATTCGTTGATCGATATTCATCATTCAATAAATGGTCATCCAAAAAAAATATCGAATATCGAACACTGAATTTAGAATGATGAAATTTTCTATTTGAAAAAAACACTTAGCTGTTAAACAACTCAATACATTTAATGCTGTTGGCTTAACAATCGAGGCTAGTGCTTTACGAACTAAATAAACCAGCATATTTTAATATTGTTTAAAATACATTTTAAGTTATTCAATGCAAGTACTAGAAGTGCTACATCTTGGTAGCTAATCAATTTAATTTAATTGAGCTCCAGAGAAGCGACACTTCTAATAACTTACGGCGGTATCGCTCCTACGGAGCTTCGCTAGTGTGTAGCCTTTTATGTTACCAAGCTGTCTTCCCTCTGCGATTATCTGTATACCGCAGATTCACTTAGAATAATGACAAGTTAAACTTAGTGCTTAAACCACTAGTGTATAAACTTCGGTTCTCCGTAAACAGATAAATAGCTGTAGCAGTCGAAAACAAGATAGAATCAACCACTTTGATAAAGTGGTCAAAAACAAAGTGCACATTTATATTTAATACCCAATTTAATAAACTCTCCGAATTTTATATTTCAACAAAATGCAAAAGCGTATATTTGGCATCTAACTATGCAAGATTTAGACATTACTTTTAATAAAAATGAAGATGCGATGAAGTTGTTGAAAGGCAAACTTCAGCAAAAATTAGATCAAATATACCTAGGTGGTGGGCAAAAAAGAATTGACAAACACCACGCCAAAGGTAAGTTGACTGCCCGCGAACGCATTGACTTATTGATAGATGATAACAGTTATTTTTTAGAGCTGGGTGCTTTAGCCGGCGACGGAATGTACAAAGAATACGGCGGTGCTCCCGGTGCTGGAGTAGTAACCGGTATTGGCAAAGTAAAAAACCGGTTATGTGTAATTGTTGCCAACGATGCCACAGTTAAAGCAGGTGCATGGTTTCCAATAAGTGGTAAGAAAAATTTACGGGCACAAGAGGTAGCCATAGAAAATCGATTACCACTAATTTATTTGGTTGATAGTGCCGGTGTTTTTTTACCGATGCAAGATGAGATATTTCCTGACAAAGAACATTTTGGACGGATATTTAGAAACAATGCGGTAATTTCATCGATGGGCATTCCACAAATTGCGGCTATTATGGGACCTTGTGTAGCCGGTGGTGCTTATTTACCCATTATGTCTGATGAAGCCTTGATTGTAGATGGTACGGGTTCTGTTTTTCTTGCCGGTCCGTATTTGGTAAAGTCGGCTATTGGTGAAGAAGTTGATATTGAGAGCTTAGGAGGTGCCACAACGCATAGTGAAATTTCGGGAGTAACGGATTATAAAATGCCGGATGACGAAACTTGTTTAAAAACCATAAGAGATTTAGTAGATAAATTTGGCACAACCGAAAAAGCCGGTTTTAGCCACGAAAAACCACAAGCACCCGAATTTGATCCGAAAGAAATTTACGGTATCTTTCCTGAAAATGGCGCGAAGCCTTATGACACCCGCGAACTACTCAAACGGATTATTGACAAAAGCTCATTTACAGAATATAAGCAAGGGTATGGACAATCAATAGTATGTGGCTACGCCCGCGTAAAAGGTTGGGCAGTTGGGATAGTAGCCAATCAACGCGAAGTGGTTAAATCGAAAAAAGGGGAAATGCAATTTGGTGGCGTGATCTATTCTGATTCTGCTGACAAAGCCGCCCGGTTTATTATGAATTGCAACCAAAAGAAAATACCGCTGGTTTTTTTACAAGATGTAACCGGTTTTATGGTGGGTTCGCGCTCTGAACAAGGGGGCATTATTAAAGATGGAGCAAAATTGGTGAGTGCCGTGTCTAATTCGGTGGTACCTAAGTTTACCTTTATTATTGGCAATTCTTATGGTGCCGGCAACTATGCGATGTGTGGCAAAGCCTACGATCCTCGATTGATTTTTGCATGGCCCACCGCCAAAATTGCGGTAATGGGTGGCTCGCAAGCTGCCAAAACCTTACTTCAAATTCAAGTAAGTGCCAAAAAACGAAAAGGGGAAACGATAAGTGAAGAAGAACAAAATGCCTTGCTTCAAAAAATTACAGAACGCTACCACCGGCAAACAAGCCCGTATTATGCCGCTGCTCGCTTATGGGTAGATGGCATTATTGACCCTGCCGAAACCCGCAACATTATAGCTCTTGGCATTGAAGCCGCCAATGAAGCACCTATTACTAAAGCTTTTAATGCTGGGGTATTACAAACGTAATATTTAATTTGGCATTTGGCATTCGATATTGTTTAATTGTAAAAATTCGTCATTCAATATTCGGTGTTTGATATTCGATATTGTTTGGATACCTGTTTAATGAATATCGATTATCAAATAGATTAACGAATTATGAATGTTGGATCCTACAAATAAATTTATAGTTGCGTTTCCAGAAAATCTTGTCATAAAAATGTCGGCAACCTTCTAATCTATTCTGTTTATCGTTAAATAATTATAAATGTCGCTAAGCATACGTAACTATTTTTCAAATTTTACGATCTTTAAGTATTAGACAAACACTTTTTTTAACATGGATAGATTTAATCGTTTAAAATGGAAATACTTACGAACCTTAGTATACTTAGATAGGCATAACTTAAGCGGATATTTTTTACCGGTTGTGCTGTTTTTTGCCATCTCACTTACGTTGGTAGTTGCTTATCAATTTTATCAGTTTGCCAACTTATGGGGCAGTATGGAATATGCTACCAATAATGCTTTTGAGTTTTGCGAATCGAACCGCCTTTGCGAAGCGATTGTGCAACCTGCCAACACATGGAGTAATCTCGGCTTTTTAATAGTAGGTTTGCTTTGCTTATTTATTGGCATAAACGATTTAAAGGTACGCAGTCCTGAAATACCAAATTTAATGGTGCGCTATCCGGTATTTTCAATTATACTTGGTGTAAGTTGCATCTATTTATTTATTGGCAGTTTTTTATACCATGCTTCTTTAACTAAGGCTTTTCAAAAATTGGATATTACTGGTATGTATGCCGTGGCACTCAGTTTTATGGGCTATATAATGTTCCGATCCTACCCTACCCGTTATGTTAAAAGAAGAAATATCTATCAAAGCAGTCATTTAATTATTGCCTCTATTGCCGTACTACTCAATATCCTATTTTTTGCCGGTTTATGGAAGGTTAATGTAAATGTACTTTTTCCTATTGTTGTTTTAATAATTATTGCGGTTAACACTATTTACAATAGAGTTTATAAAGTACATTATCAAATTTTGTATAAGCGTATTTTTCAGTTGAGTATAGTAGTTGGTGTAATTTCGTTTACCTGTTGGATTTTAGACCGGCAAGATATTTGGTGTTCGCCCGATAGTTTTTTGCAGGGCCACGCCATTTGGCACATTTTATGCTCGATTACCATTTTTTTATTGTATATTAGTTTTAGAGTAGAAAGAATTGACATTGATATGGTTTATAAAGATAAACAGAATGTTTATTTAAATTACAAAGAATAGTGAATAAGTGTCCAATTTTGCAACCTGTTTTACTTTTTAATCGTAATTAATGTATATTAACAGTAATAGCACAATAAATAACAGATTTTTACAAACCTTTTGGTTTATATTTGTGTCTACATTAATAACATAACACCTTAAACTAAAATGAACAAGTTAATCACATATAGTTTAGTCGTTTTATTGAGTTTTTTTTCAACTCAATTGCTGTTTTCAAATAGTAATGATGAAGGCACATTAAAGACTAAAGTGGTTAATATGGTTACCTTAGAAAAATTGTATCCTAATCCTGCTTCTAAGGGTAGTACAATTTTTGTCAATCTTCAATTACAACAAGCTACTATAGTAAATGTGGTTGTTTTAGATATGATTGGCAATAAAGTAGTTGATTTTGAACAAGAAGTAAAAGTAGGCGATCGAGACATCCATTTCCATTCTGATAAATTAACCGAAGGTGTCTATTTCGTCAATATTATCAGCGGCGAAAGTAAGCAAGTTCAACGGTTGATTATTCGATAGATTTCTTTTCATTAGGCTTTTTGGTTTTTAAAAAATCAAATTTTTCATCGTCTGTTTCTTAAACACAGAGTTAACAAAAGACTGTGAAAAGCCTATCATTTATTTTACTACCGAAACTTAAGTAAGTAATCAAATATTTATTTCAATGGTTTAATTTGTGCGTAGCAGAATTGACTGTAATTGTCAACTTATTTATAAGCCAACCTATTAATAATTTGACGCTTGTTACAAGATAAGTTTTTCAAAGTGGTTGATATTTTCTTGTTTTGAATTGTTGCTGTTTTCTACGAAGAACCGAAGTTTTTAAACTAGCCCCGATTGCAGCGGTTATGCTATTTTGCCGCGCGGCATATGCAGCCAAGCAATAGCATTTGAGCGGAAAGCGGGACGGGTGTTATTATAATGCCATATGGTTTCGCTTCAAAAAATATTAATGCTAAATTGTCAACTACTTTCTTGTTTTGATAATCTTATCCTAAATTGAGATGCCACATTTAGTTGAAAAGAAGGTGACATTTTGATGCTGACCCTTACTTCTTATCTTAATTAAACATGAACGGTTAATTGCTATTGTCACTAAGTAATTTTTTTGGTGCCGCCCAAAATTCTGATTCATTATTGGTGTAATATGTTTCATTTTTTAGGTAGATATTATTGACATAACCTTGCGGATACAAGCGGATATACGTTTTTGTGGTGTTTTGTTTTTCTGTTTCATAATCAAACTCGCTATTTAGCGGACATTCAAACCAATACATATTTTTAGCCATATAATTCCATAAATACTCTGTTTCTGTACGGGTATAGGTTTGATTCCAATTGGCATCGGGATTTAAAATTAAAACACGTTTGTTGATTAGATGTTCTCTTATTTCGCTTAAGCCAAGCAATTGACCTTTACCATCCATAACATAGGCAGCATTTGTAGGGTCCATATATAACCACTTTTTGTTCATTTTTGAATAAACCGCATTAACTACGTGGTACTCCCAATCGGCACTATCTTTAGGAAAACAGGTTATGTAACGAGATTCCATACCCATTGCTAGATAAACATCATTTAATAAAATTGCCATAGCATGGCAATTAAGTGGATTCCCATTTTGTTTACTAAGCTGTAAAAAGTTGAGTGCGTTTTGTTCGGAAGGGCTTACTTTAAAACCATCGTGCTTAACGGTATGATGTACCCAACGCATCAAATTAATAATTTGCGTTTCTTCATTTCCGTTACCGGCTATAGAATCTAACTTATAATGCTGTCTTAACTGATGTAGGGGTGCTGCGTAGTTATTCTGATACGTAAAATTGGGCAGGTTAGAATTGTAACTGCTGTATTCAGGAGTGGTTCCTAAAATGAATAGATTATCTCCTACCTTTTGAAGATTGTCTAATAGATACACAAAGTCTTCATACTCGTATAAACTATTAAAATTAACATCACCTTTTAACTTATAATAATTTCTATATCCTCTTTCAATAGCTACTTCTAATTGTTGAATTGCATGTTCGGGATAACCGGTTAAAGCATAATACTTTGCTAAATCATAAGCATTATCTTGTGCAAAGATAATTAAACTTGCTTTTTTAGCTTCTGGTAAAAGCTCGTACTGAGTTTGCCAACTAACAATAAGTTGATAAGCTTTAGCATAATCGTAATCAATAAAATATTGATAAACGTTATTAATTACATCATAAGAATATGTGCGAAATTCATCTTCACTAAATTGGGCAATAACGTTTTGGTGTAAAACTGTAGCTATTAGTAGAATGTAGAATTTTTTAATCACCTTTAGACATGTTAAATTTTACAATATACAATAGAGGTTTAAAAATTACTTGAGTTAATAAAAAAATCAACCTTTTATAAATGGATGTAAAACCTTATGAAAAAGATTATTGAACCTTTAAGATCGATAGGCAAAGTAAATAAATATTCTATTTTTTACCAAAATTTCAAAAAACAAAAATGGCATCAAAAAGTTAATCTTTCTAAAAATTTGCCAGGAAGCCTATAAATTAGAATAATCAATATTTGACTATTCCTTTGGTAGCCGTTTTGAAAAAGTGCTAAATTCTGTAAATGATTTTTGTAACATCGTTTTTCGTTGCTTATCTAATACAAATTGTTGAATAGGATTAATGTTACCGTTAATTTGTTTAAAACGGGCTTCTACATAATTGTTCATTTTTGGAGCGTGAAACCATTTTTCATCACAAAATCGATATCGATCTTCCCCGTTTAAAAAACAAAATTGGTTGTGTTTAAATTGATCTAGCGTTCTATTTTTATTATTGTACCAATAACTCTGCATAATGGCTTCGGAATATTCAGCTTCATTAATTAGAGATGGTCCTTCAGTTGGTTGATTACAACATTTTAAAATAGTATGAAATAAATTTTTATTGCTAACCGAGGTTTGAACGGCTTTAGAGACATTATTATTTGGTGGCAAGATGTATAATGGTACTTTATTACCTGCATCAGTAACGTTCGAAAAATGATATATCCAGTCCTGCTCTCCAAAAGCATCGCCATGATCGCTGCCAAAGCTCACAAAATTATTTTTTTGATGATGCATTTCTTCAATAAAGTCATCAACTTTTTGTGCAATTATATGCCAACTGGTAATTTGCCGGTTTTTTATTCTATTTAATTTTTTGTTAGATAAATGTTGTTTCCCCGTTTTTAAAAAGGTTTGATTAACCAGATGAAACAAGCTACGTGCCTCTGCAAATTTATCGAAAAACCCAGGTGCTGAAAATTTAAATACCGGCGATACGTGATAAGGGAAATGCGTTTCCATTAAGTTAATGAATACAAAACTGCGCTTGTTTTTTAATTGATTTTGATCCACAATTTCACGTGCCTTGTTAAACGAGTCGGTTACCATTTGTTGCATCCACGTTTTCGCTGCATTTAAATCTTCACTCATCTTATCCATCAAAAAATCTTTTGACATTAATTTTTTTCTTAAACGAGGTTTGCCAAACAGCACTAAGGCTTGTTGAAACTTTTTAAATTTAGGTTCCACTATGGTCCATATTTTTATGATTTCGTCGAAACCCCGGTGTAAGCCAAAAATATCAGTAGTAACAACATTGGCTGTAATTTGATGTGTTGAATATCCGATAGCTTTCAATTTTTCTGCAAGCGTCGGAATATGTTGATCAATTTTTCGGGTTTGTGTAGTTGCCCCGTGTTGATGCGGGGAAAGCCCGGTAAATAAAGAAGCGGTTGCTGGTAGGGTCCAACAGCCTGCGGACCGGGCTTCGGTAAATTTAATACTGTTTTTACTAAGATATGGAGTAGGGCTATTTGCCAGTTCTACACTATCGTACCGTAAGCTATCGGCAATTATCACTATTATATTATCTGGCAAACTATTCATGCTTTGGTTTTATTTATATTGGGTAAAGATTATTAAAAAGCGATGATTTTAACAACGCGGGTTAATATTAATTGCCTTCGAATAAAATACTAAAATTTTTTTTCAAAAAAGTGTTTGTATAATGTAAAAATCTATTACTTTTGCACTCCGTTGCGAAAGCAACTACCACATTGGTGAGGTGGGTGAGTGGCTGAAACCACCGGTTTGCTAAATCGGCATACGCAGAAATGTGTATCGCGGGTTCGAATCCCGCCCTCACCGCTTAGTTCTTAAAAACTTGACATTATTTTTGTTCGGGGTGTAGCGCAGTCCGGCTAGCGCACCTGCTTTGGGAGCAGGGGGTGATGTCGGACCCGTTTGATCAGTCATCCTACACCATTTCGGTTCGGCGTGATGATGAGGGCAGGGGGGGGTCGCTGTTCATGCACCGCCAGGTCAAGCTGGGCGACGAGATGACCATAAGCTATCCGGTCAACCTGTTCTCTCTCGATTTACGCGCCCGCAAGCACCTGTTTCTGGCCGGTGGCATCGGGATCACCCCATTTCTGGCGCAGATCAAACAACTTGAACTGCTGCATGGGCATTGGGAGCTGCATTATGCCTGCCGAAACCACGCGCTGGCGTCTTATGCGGATCAACTGACCGACCGGCATCCAAATGAGACGCATCTGTACTACGACGACCAGAACCAGCAGATTGATCTGGAGAACCTGCTGAGCGGGCAACCTCTGGGCACGCACGTCTATGTCTGCGGCCCCAAGGGCATGATCGACTGGGTGCGCAACACTGCCGCTGCTGAAGGCTGGCCAGAGGATTGCGTGCATTACGAAGAATTCCTGGCGCCTCAGCCCGGTAAACCGTTCGAAGTGCGCCTGGCCGCGTCAGACAAAG
>CALHDG010000179.1 GCA_938023075.1 uncultured Chitinophagales bacterium | reverse complement strand
ATAAGAATTAAACGAGCCACATTAAAGCCATAGAACCTTGATCTTGTCTGGTGTTCAGTAGGTTCATCAATCAGGTTGTGATATAAATGTAAAAAAATGTGTCATAGCTTCTGATAAAGTATTATGATATCTTAACAAGTTCAGATCTAACCAACCCTCAAAGTAAACCTAGCTGAAAAAATAGCATACACAGCCATTTATTTCGGCATGCAGTCATCAGGGAGTGTGCATTATGAATTGTGTAGATGAAGTTAAAAAAAAACCGCACAAGCGCCAATTATCCACAGCTGTGCCCTCAACCGGCAGAATCAGAAGAACTTTCCACTTCTAGTGCACACTATACAAAAATAACTACCTGCACAAATTTCAATATCCTTTTCGATGTTAATGTTTATGCTACCTGTGTTTACTGGTGGCGTTTCGTTTACATAACCTGTGTTATAAATGTCAGTTATTAAATTGCAGCCATTGTTGCAACTAAAAACATATTCTACAAAAGGTAAGCTTGCTGCACCTATCAATTCATTTTCTAAAGAGGTAATGTTTGTTACTAAAATTTGAACTTCTGTGTCTTTGTTAGGCAAATCATTAACTGTAATTTGATGTTCAGTAATATCATTGGTAAACGTTTCCAAATCTTTAATATATTCATCATCCTCAAATTTTCCATTCTCATCAAAATCAATTGCTACTTGTATCCAATAGGTATCATTTGGGTTGCTAAAATTTGACGGAAAACCAGTTGTCAAACTACTTTTACCTCCATTTCCATCTGTACAAAAATATTGTTCAAAATGTGGGCATTCTTCAACTAACGATTCACCATAATTAATAATGTTGCAGGGTGGTTCAATATTTCCGTTGAGTAAACCAACTGCATCTAATGCGCGATAAACTTTGGTGTATTCTGGTGAGCAAATATTGTAATCTGGGTTATCTGCTTTAAAAATTTGTTCAGCAATTGTTAATGCAACATCTCTAAATTCAATCATGTCCACGAACCTGTCAAAAGGCATTTGAGTTACTGGATTTTCATTTGCCCTAATAGACTCTCTAATATTTTCAAAAATGCTAAACATAAATTCTTCAGCTTTATCTAAACCTATACCATTGCCAACTTTAATTAAATCCATACCATTGTTAATGGAAACTTCTTTAAATGAAGGTTCAGTTAATAAATAAAACCAATAAGAAGTAATGCCCGCCCAAAAATATTCATCATCAGAAGTTTCTTCATTGCTAAAATAAATAGATTGACTTGGGTTAGATTGCTTAGGGTCATTTAATCTCCTAACCGAAGAGCATCCTAATTCATCAAATAATGACCAGTCAATAGTACTTGTATCATCATATTGCGCTAAAACAGCCATAATATCAGATAAGCTTTCGTGGAGGCCGTGAACTTCCTTAAGTCTTGTGTTTTCTGGCATGCCCTCTGTTGCACCGGGTAATAAACCAAAATATGTTGCTAATACTAAATGTGATAATTCGTGACTTATAATCATAGGTGAGACTTGGGGTAAACAATTATCATTATTGGTAAATACAATTCGATTAGTGTTTGTATTTGCAAATGATACACCGTTTATTAGATAGCCCGCTGATATTTCCAATCCCTGTAAAGCAGTTCCTAATAAACTTTCAGAACTAACTTTATCTGAATAGTAGTCATAAGCAATCTCCATATTTTTGTAAGCGGTTAACTGTTGTTACTCAATTTCGGTAAATGAAGTATTATCTAAAGACAAGCGTTCAAAAAGATTTTCTGGAGTTCTGGTTGATGTTATTTTTTGTTCAACATCCGATAAAACTACTGCATTATAGTCTTTACCGTTATAAATTGTTGGACATTTAAAAAATGAACTTTGAATAGAAGAACAACCTCCTAAAATATCTGGAAAATTATCAAATTGATGTGTTTCCCCAAAATCAACATTACAATCTGTATTTGCTAAAACTTCAATACCAATATCAACGGGATGGGTCATATTGCAATCTGCTTCCTTTACATTTAAATCTACACATTGCTCACAACTATGAACACCATAATATTCCTTTTCAATTATATCTCCGTTTAATGCATTTATTGTAAACACATAATCTATCACAAATGTTTTTCTATATACTACGAATTTATAGATAGGCAAATATAAGCTATCAATTCTCTTAATATAAAATGCAGTTGTAGTATCAACAATTACTTCAAAAGGTGTTTTATTTTTTTTCTTTAAGTTTTCTACATGATTAATAATATCCTCACGAGTTGCAAATTCAAAATCTTCTGTTTCCGTAATTTTATTTCTGGCTATATTCTTGGCTTCTTTTTCAGAAATAATATTTGAAACATCTAAATCTAATGAATTTATATACATTACTTCAGTAAACGTTTTTGTAAATTCAATATAAAAACCTTGCACTTTAACGCCTTTATGGTAAATGCCTGCAACGTGAGGTTGACTAAATGCTAAGGAATCTAATTCATCATTAAAGTTAATAATTTCTTTTACATAACTCAATTTTTCCTCTTGGCTCAATAAATCTTTCCCATTAGAATCTTTATAAAATGAAATTTCATAATAAAGATGAGGTCCCTTTTTTATGTATCCTATTTTTGGGTATGGGTTGCTCACAACCATATATCGTGAGTTACCTCTTTGCTCGTAAGTAGTATCTGGTTTAACTGTTTCAAATTGGGGTGTTTTATTGTGTGTTGTTTTATTAATTGCTTCTGTAGTTGTTGCACTTTCATTCATTTGCCTATTGCAAGCAATTGCAAAAAATATTAAAACAACAAGTAAAAAGAAATAACTGGTCAAAGAGTAGTTTGTGTTAAAAAGATTAAAGCGTCTCATTGGTTAAAAGTTTTGTTTAAAAAATTTGATAATTTAAACTTGTGAATAGCTATGTATTTAATGTTAAAAATGTTTATTTATTGTATTATACCTTTTTTTGCTGCCCTATAACGTTTAGTGTAAACAACGTGCGGGCTTCGAAGCATTAAACTTGGCAGACCGGCTGCCTTTACCCAACGTTTTAAAGTATCCAATCGCAAACGAAACCCGCATGTTGTTTACACATTGTTACTTGCTGGCACGCTGCCTATTGTTTAACCAAATGCTGTTTAATTTCACGAACTTTTCTACGAGCTACTTTAATCTTAATGCCGTTTTTGAGAATTAGATGATTTTCTTTTTCACTTTGGAA